>NZ_CP158866.1:15000-105000 GCF_050990905.1 Falsibacillus pallidus | reverse complement strand
GGGATTGGCTCGACTTTGCAGTTTTGCAGCCCTTTGTACCGTCCATTGTAGCACGTGTGTAGCCCAGGTCATAAGGGGCATGATGATTTGACGTCATCCCCACCTTCCTCCGGTTTGTCACCGGCAGTCACCTTAGAGTGCCCAACTGAATGCTGGCAACTAAGGTCAAGGGTTGCGCTCGTTGCGGGACTTAACCCAACATCTCACGACACGAGCTGACGACAACCATGCACCACCTGTCACTCTGTCCCCCGAAGGGGAACGCCCTATCTCTAGGGTTGTCAGAGGATGTCAAGACCTGGTAAGGTTCTTCGCGTTGCTTCGAATTAAACCACATGCTCCACCGCTTGTGCGGGCCCCCGTCAATTCCTTTGAGTTTCAGCCTTGCGGCCGTACTCCCCAGGCGGAGTGCTTAATGCGTTAGCTGCAGCACTAAAGGGCGGAAACCCTCTAACACTTAGCACTCATCGTTTACGGCGTGGACTACCAGGGTATCTAATCCTGTTTGCTCCCCACGCTTTCGCGCCTCAGCGTCAGTTACAGACCAAAGAGCCGCCTTCGCCACTGGTGTTCCTCCACATCTCTACGCATTTCACCGCTACACGTGGAATTCCGCTCTTCTCTTCTGCACTCAAGTTCCCCAGTTTCCAATGACCCTCCACGGTTGAGCCGTGGGCTTTCACATCAGACTTAAGGAACCGCCTGCGCGCGCTTTACGCCCAATAATTCCGGACAACGCTTGCCACCTACGTATTACCGCGGCTGCTGGCACGTAGTTAGCCGTGGCTTTCTGGTTAGGTACCGTCAAGGTGCGAGCAGTTACTCTCGCACTTGTTCTTCCCTAACAACAGAGTTTTACGATCCGAAAACCTTCTTCACTCACGCGGCGTTGCTCCGTCAGACTTTCGTCCATTGCGGAAGATTCCCTACTGCTGCCTCCCGTAGGAGTCTGGGCCGTGTCTCAGTCCCAGTGTGGCCGATCACCCTCTCAGGTCGGCTACGCATCGTGGCCTTGGTGAGCCGTTACCTCACCAACTAGCTAATGCGCCGCGGGCCCATCTGTAAGTGATAGCCGAAACCATCTTTCAGCCTTCCTCCAGGAGGAGGAAGGAATTATCCGGTATTAGCCCCGGTTTCCCGGAGTTATCCCAGTCTTACAGGCAGGTTGCCCACGTGTTACTCACCCGTCCGCCGCTGATATCAGGGAGCAAGCTCCCATCAATCCGCTCGACTTGCATGTATTAGGCACGCCGCCAGCGTTCGTCCTGAGCCAGGATCAAACTCTCCGAAAAATTGTTGGCTGAAAGCCACAATGTTTCAAGCTTGATTAGCTCGATTTTAAAACTTAAAATTTAACGTTGGCGTTTTGTTTTGTTCAGTTTTCAAAGATCAATTTGTGCCGTTGTCGTTTTTGGCGACTAGAACATCATATCATTTCTGAGTCGTTTGTGTCAACAACTTTTTTAAAATAATTTTTGGTGGAGCCTAGCGGGATCGAACCGCTGACCTCCTGCGTGCAAAGCAGGCGCTCTCCCAGCTGAGCTAAGGCCCCATGTTATAAGTAGAAATGGTCGGGAAGACAGGATTCGAACCTGCGACCCCTTGGTCCCAAACCAAGTGCTCTACCAAGCTGAGCTACTTCCCGGAATAATGAGATATTCAGAGTAAAAAATATGGCGCGCCCGACAGGAGTCGAACCCATAACCTTCTGATCCGTAGTCAGACGCTCTATCCAATTGAGCTACGGGCGCATATCTAAGTTGTAAATGGTGCCGAGGACCGGAATCGAACCGGTACGGTAGTCACCTACCGCAGGATTTTAAGTCCTGTGCGTCTGCCAGTTCCGCCACCCCGGCAAATATAATTGGAGCGGAAGACGGGATTCGAACCCGCGACCCCCACCTTGGCAAGGTGGTGTTCTACCACTGAACTACTTCCGCAGAATGCGGGTGAAGGGACTTGAACCCCCACGCCTTGCGGCGCCAGATCCTAAGTCTGGTGCGTCTGCCAATTCCGCCACACCCGCTAATGGTGAGCCATGAAGGACTCGAACCTTCGACCCTCTGATTAAAAGTCAGATGCTCTACCAACTGAGCTAATGGCTCTTACTATTAAAAAATAAAAAAGTGGTGCCGGCAAGAGGACTTGAACCCCCAACCTACTGATTACAAGTCAGTTGCTCTACCAGTTGAGCTACACCGGCAATGTAGAATAAGTATATTTAAGAATACTTTTATGGAAGATTATTTTACTTCGCTGCGCTTCGTAAAAAATCTATGGTGGAGGATGACGGGATCGAACCGCCGACCCCCTGCTTGTAAGGCAGGTGCTCTCCCAGCTGAGCTAATCCTCCATATATGTACGCCCGGCGACGTCCTACTCTTGCAGGGGGAAACCCCCAACTACCATTGGCGCTGAAGAGCTTAACTTCCGTGTTCGGTATGGGAACGGGTGTGGCCTCTTCGCCTTAATCACCGGACATATGAGAGTTTGTTCTCTCAAAACTAGATAAAGAGTAAGTGACTGTTAAACCGGAATCAACCAAATGTGGTTAAGTCCTCGATCGATTAGTATCCGTCAGCTGCACACGTCGCCGTGCTTCCACCTCGGACCTATCAACCTGATCATCTTTCAGGGATCTTACTAGCTTGACGCTATGGGAAATCTCATCTTGAGGGGGGCTTCATGCTTAGATGCTTTCAGCACTTATCCCTTCCGCACATAGCTACCCAGCGATGCCTTTGGCAAGACAACTGGTACACCAGCGGTGCGTCCATCCCGGTCCTCTCGTACTAAGGACAGCTCCTCTCAAATTTCCTGCGCCCACGACGGATAGGGACCGAACTGTCTCACGACGTTCTGAACCCAGCTCGCGTACCGCTTTAATGGGCGAACAGCCCAACCCTTGGGACCGACTACAGCCCCAGGATGCGATGAGCCGACATCGAGGTGCCAAACCTCCCCGTCGATGTGGACTCTTGGGGGAGATAAGCCTGTTATCCCCGGGGTAGCTTTTATCCGTTGAGCGATGGCCCTTCCATGCGGAACCACCGGATCACTAAGCCCGACTTTCGTCCCTGCTCGACTTGTAGGTCTCGCAGTCAAGCTCCCTTGTGCCTTTACACTCTACGAATGATTTCCAACCATTCTGAGGGAACCTTTGGGCGCCTCCGTTACCTTTTAGGAGGCGACCGCCCCAGTCAAACTGCCCACCTGACACTGTCTCCCGCCCCGATAAGGGGCGTGGGTTAGAATTTCAATACAGCCAGAGTAGTATCCCACCGATGCCTCCACCGAAGCTGGCGCTCCGGTTTCAACGGCTCCTACCTATCCTGTACAAGCTGTACCAAAATTCAATATCAGGCTACAGTAAAGCTCCACGGGGTCTTTCCGTCCTGTCGCGGGTAACCTGCATCTTCACAGGTACTATAATTTCACCGAGTCTCTCGTTGAGACAGTGCCCAGATCGTTACGCCTTTCGTGCGGGTCGGAACTTACCCGACAAGGAATTTCGCTACCTTAGGACCGTTATAGTTACGGCCGCCGTTTACTGGGGCTTCGGTTCAGAGCTTCGCTTGCGCTAACCCCTCTCCTTAACCTTCCAGCACCGGGCAGGCGTCAGCCCCTATACTTCGCCTTGCGGCTTCGCAGAGACCTGTGTTTTTGCTAAACAGTCGCCTGGGCCTATTCACTGCGGCTCTCTCGGGCTTGCACCCTACCAGAGCACCCCTTCTCCCGAAGTTACGGGGTCATTTTGCCGAGTTCCTTAACGAGAGTTCTCTCGCTCACCTTAGGATTCTCTCCTCGCCTACCTGTGTCGGTTTGCGGTACGGGCACCATTGATCTTGCTAGAGGCTTTTCTAGGCAGTGTGAAATCAGGAACTTCGGTACTAAATTTCCCTCGCTGTCACAGCTCAGCCTTATGATGACAAGGATTTGCCTCATCATCAGCCTTGCTGCTTAGACGCGCATATCCAACAGCGCGCTTACCCTATCCTTCTGCGTCCCCCCATTGCTCAAACGATCAAGAGGTGGTACAGGAATATCAACCTGTTATCCATCGCCTACGCCTTTCGGCCTCGGCTTAGGTCCCGACTAACCCTGAGCGGACGAGCCTTCCTCAGGAAACCTTAGGCATTCGGTGGATGGGATTCTCACCCATCTTTCGCTACTCATACCGGCATTCTCACTTCTAAGCGCTCCACCAGTCCTTACGGTCTAGCTTCAACGCCCTTAGAACGCTCTCCTACCACTGACACCAACGGTGTCAATCCACAGCTTCGGTGATACGTTTAGCCCCGGTACATTTTCGGCGCAGAGTCACTCGACCAGTGAGCTATTACGCACTCTTTAAATGGTGGCTGCTTCTAAGCCAACATCCTGGTTGTCTAAGCAACTCCACATCCTTTTCCACTTAACGTATACTTGGGGACCTTAGCTGGTGGTCTGGGCTGTTTCCCTTTCGACTACGGATCTTATCACTCGCAGTCTGACTCCCAACGATAAGTCTTTGGCATTCGGAGTTTGTCTGAATTCGGTAACCCGATGAGGGCCCCTAGTCCAAACAGTGCTCTACCTCCAAGACTCTTCCGTTGAGGCTAGCCCTAAAGCTATTTCGGAGAGAACCAGCTATCTCCAGGTTCGATTGGAATTTCTCCGCTACCCACACCTCATCCCCGCACTTTTCAACGTGCGTGGGTTCGGGCCTCCATCCAGTGTTACCTGGACTTCACCCTGGACATGGGTAGATCACCTGGTTTCGGGTCTACGACCACATACTCAAAACGCCCTATTCAGACTCGCTTTCGCTGCGGCTCCGCCTCATCAGCTTAACCTTGCATGTAATCGTAACTCGCCGGTTCATTCTACAAAAGGCACGCCATCACCCATTAACGGGCTCTGACTACTTGTAGGCACACGGTTTCAGGATCTCTTTCACTCCCCTTCCGGGGTGCTTTTCACCTTTCCCTCACGGTACTGGTTCACTATCGGTCACTAGGGAGTATTTAGCCTTGGGAGATGGTCCTCCCAGCTTCCGACGGGATTTCACGTGTCCCGCCGTACTCAGGATCCACTCTGGAGGGAACGAAGTTTCAACTACAGGATTTTTACCTTCTCTGATGGACCTTTCCAGATCTCTTCGTTTACTTCGTTCCTTTGTAACTCCGTATAGAGTGTCCTACAACCCCAAGAGGCAAGCCTCTTGGTTTGGGCTATGTCCCGTTTCGCTCGCCGCTACTCAGGGAATCGCGTTTGCTTTCTCTTCCTCCGGGTACTAAGATGTTTCAGTTCCCCGGGTCTGCCTTCCATACCCTATGTATTCAGGTAAAGATACTGTTCCATTACGAACAGTGGGTTCCCCCATTCGGAAATCTCCGGATCAAAGCTTACTTACAGCTCCCCGAAGCATATCGGTGTTAGTCCCGTCCTTCATCGGCTCCTAGTGCCAAGGCATCCACCGTGCGCCCTTTCTAACTTAACCTAATTGACAATAAAAATTGTCAGGTTTGATTTGCGTATGACTGAAAGTCATTCACCAAAAAAATTCTAAAGTGGCGATTCTCGGTTTATGTCACTTACTTACTTTATCTAGTTTTCAAAGAACAAGTCGACCAACCATCCAGCCATGCTGAAGATTGATCTCTCTATTTGTTTGATAGAATTGATCTATCAAAACTGAACAAAACAGAAACGGTCAACATCTTGTAAATATCCTTAGAAAGGAGGTGATCCAGCCGCACCTTCCGATACGGCTACCTTGTTACGACTTCACCCCAATCATCTGTCCCACCTTAGGCGGCTGGCTCCATAAAGGTTACCCCACCGACTTCGGGTGTTACAAACTCTCGTGGTGTGACGGGCGGTGTGTACAAGGCCCGGGAACGTATTCACCGCGGCATGCTGATCCGCGATTACTAGCGATTCCAGCTTCATGCAGGCGAGTTGCAGCCTGCAATCCGAACTGAGAACGGTTTTATGGGATTGGCTCGACTTTGCAGTTTTGCAGCCCTTTGTACCGTCCATTGTAGCACGTGTGTAGCCCAGGTCATAAGGGGCATGATGATTTGACGTCATCCCCACCTTCCTCCGGTTTGTCACCGGCAGTCACCTTAGAGTGCCCAACTGAATGCTGGCAACTAAGGTCAAGGGTTGCGCTCGTTGCGGGACTTAACCCAACATCTCACGACACGAGCTGACGACAACCATGCACCACCTGTCACTCTGTCCCCCGAAGGGGAACGCCCTATCTCTAGGGTTGTCAGAGGATGTCAAGACCTGGTAAGGTTCTTCGCGTTGCTTCGAATTAAACCACATGCTCCACCGCTTGTGCGGGCCCCCGTCAATTCCTTTGAGTTTCAGCCTTGCGGCCGTACTCCCCAGGCGGAGTGCTTAATGCGTTAGCTGCAGCACTAAAGGGCGGAAACCCTCTAACACTTAGCACTCATCGTTTACGGCGTGGACTACCAGGGTATCTAATCCTGTTTGCTCCCCACGCTTTCGCGCCTCAGCGTCAGTTACAGACCAAAGAGCCGCCTTCGCCACTGGTGTTCCTCCACATCTCTACGCATTTCACCGCTACACGTGGAATTCCGCTCTTCTCTTCTGCACTCAAGTTCCCCAGTTTCCAATGACCCTCCACGGTTGAGCCGTGGGCTTTCACATCAGACTTAAGGAACCGCCTGCGCGCGCTTTACGCCCAATAATTCCGGACAACGCTTGCCACCTACGTATTACCGCGGCTGCTGGCACGTAGTTAGCCGTGGCTTTCTGGTTAGGTACCGTCAAGGTGCGAGCAGTTACTCTCGCACTTGTTCTTCCCTAACAACAGAGTTTTACGATCCGAAAACCTTCTTCACTCACGCGGCGTTGCTCCGTCAGACTTTCGTCCATTGCGGAAGATTCCCTACTGCTGCCTCCCGTAGGAGTCTGGGCCGTGTCTCAGTCCCAGTGTGGCCGATCACCCTCTCAGGTCGGCTACGCATCGTGGCCTTGGTGAGCCGTTACCTCACCAACTAGCTAATGCGCCGCGGGCCCATCTGTAAGTGATAGCCGAAACCATCTTTCAGCCTTCCTCCAGGAGGAGGAAGGAATTATCCGGTATTAGCCCCGGTTTCCCGGAGTTATCCCAGTCTTACAGGCAGGTTGCCCACGTGTTACTCACCCGTCCGCCGCTGATATCAGGGAGCAAGCTCCCATCAATCCGCTCGACTTGCATGTATTAGGCACGCCGCCAGCGTTCGTCCTGAGCCAGGATCAAACTCTCCGAAAAATTGTTGGCTGAAAGCCACAATGTTTCAAGCTTGATTAGCTCGATTTTAAAACTTAAAATTTAACGTTGGCGTTTTGTTTTGTTCAGTTTTCAAAGATCAATTTGTGTCGTTGTCGTTTTTGGCGACTAGAACATCATATCATTTCTGAGTCGTTTGTGTCAACAACTTTTTTTAATTTCTTTTTTTGTTTCTTTTGTCGAAGCCGTTTGTATTGCGGCAACGAATAATAATATATCACCTTTCAAGAGGGCGTGCAATACTTTTTTAAAAACTTTTTACAAAAATATTATTCTCAAATAACAACGTTGTAATATTCGTCGTGATAATTATAAGCAGCTATTATTGATCCTCATAATAAAAGCCCCTCCCTTCTCCAATGGGATCTGGAGAAAGGAGGGGCCGAAAAGGCTAAAACAATTAGTCGCGATGCCTCATAAGCGGGAATAGCAGCACGTCGCGGATGGATGGGGAGTTAGTCAACAGCATGACAAGACGGTCGATGCCGATCCCAAGACCACCTGTAGGCGGCATACCATATTCAAGTGCTTCAATGAAGTCGTCGTCCATCATGTGAGCTTCGTCATTTCCTTGCTCACGCTCTTTTAATTGTGCCTCGAAGCGCTGACGCTGATCGATCGGGTCATTTAGCTCAGTGAAGGCATTTGCATGCTCCCTGGCTACGATGAACAATTCGAAGCGGTCAGTGAAGCGAGGATCTTCTTCATTTTTCTTAGCCAGCGGGGAAATTTCCACTGGGTGTCCGTAAATGAATGTTGGCTGGATCAATTTTTCTTCTACTTTTTGCTCAAAGAATTCATTGACGATATGGCCATATGTCATAGTGTCCTTGATTTCGATGCCGTGTTCTTTAGCTAAAGCACGTGCTTCATCATCGGACATTTCTTTCCACATATCAACGCCAACGTATTCTTTGATGGCGTCTACCATGTGAAGTCTGCGCCATTCAGGCTCAAGATTCACTTCGTAGTCTCCATATTGGACGGTCGTTGTGCCAAGCACTTCTTTCGCAATATGTGCAACAAGGTTTTCAGTGAGCTTCATGATATCTTTATAGTCCGCATACGCTTCATATAATTCGATCATCGTGAACTCAGGATTGTGGCGAGTGGATACTCCTTCGTTGCGGAATACTCGGCCGATTTCATAGACTTTTTCCAGACCGCCGACAATCAGGCGCTTCAGGTGAAGTTCAATCGCGATACGCATGAACAAAGGCATGTCCAAAGCATTATGGTGGGTCGTGAATGGACGAGCAGACGCTCCTCCAGCGATTGAATGCATCATTGGTGTTTCCACTTCGAGGTAGCCATGGTTGTCCAAGTATCTGCGCATCGATTGGATGATCAAGCTGCGAGCGATGAATGTTTTCTTGCTCTCATCGCTTGTGATGAGATCCAAGTAGCGCTGACGGTAGCGCTGTTCAACATCTTTCAGGCCATGGAACTTATCAGGAAGCGGACGCAGGGCTTTCGTTAAGAAAGTAAATTCTTTCGCTTTTACAGAAAGTTCCCCCACCTGTGTTTTAAATACTGTACCAGTGATTCCGATAAGGTCTCCTAGATCCACTGTATTATAAATTTCATACGCTTCTTCGCCGATGGCGTCTTTGCGTACATAGATTTGGATTTGTCCCTGCAGGTCCTGGAGATGGGCAAAGCCCGCTTTCCCTTTCCCGCGTTTTGTCATGACGCGGCCCGCGATGGTTACTTCTATCTCTTTGCCTTCTAATTCTTCTTTTGTCAAAGAATCATATTCTGCTTTGATTTCTTCAGATGTGTGCGTACGTTCGAAGCGTTTCCCGAATGGATCCATTCCTTTTTCACGCATGGAGCCCATTTTCTCGAGGCGCACTTTCAACTGGTCGTTTAATTCTTCGCTCATTGCTTTATTCACTCCTACTATATTTAGTAAAGGCCATAGACCGTTTTTCTATTTAATACTCTATTATTGTACACAATCTCCTACAATCAGACATCCTTTTCGTATCAAAAAAAGGAGATATGTAAAAAGGGGCGACTCCAAGACCCGCTCTATCCACTTTGGATAAGATCGGTCTTTGATTTGAGTCAGCCCCTTTCTCAAGAGGTTGCGTCAACCAGCTTGAATATTTTTCGCTTCCTGCTCTTCAACCAGGTTCATCAGCAGCGACACATAGCCCTCACGGCTTTCGCATTCGTTGATGGCATTGCGGACTTTTGCATGTCCCTTGATGCCTTTCAAATACCATGCCGCATGTTTTCTCATTTCTCTCACTGCTATGTGTTCACTTTTCAACGCGATCAAACGGTCGAGGTGAAGAATGCATACATTGATTTTTTCGCGAACAGACGGCTCATCCACCAATTTCCCTGTTTCCAGATACTTGACCGTACGATAGATCATCCATGGGTTGCCAAGCGCCGCGCGGCCGATCATGACACCATCGACACCCGTTTCGTCAAGCATGCGTTTGGCATCTTGGGGTGTTTGGACATCTCCGTTCCCGATCAAAGGAATGCTAATGTTTTTCTTCACTTCTTTAATGATGTCCCAGTCCGCGTTTCCTTCATACAGTTGCACGCGCGTGCGGCCATGAAGGGAAACGGCTTTTCCGCCCGCTCTTTCTACTGCCTGCGCGTTTTGTATTGCATAGACATGGTCTTCATCCCAACCTGAGCGCATTTTCACTGTGACAGGTTTGTCGACTGCGTCAACGACGGAAGCCACCATTTCATAGATTTTGTCAGGGTCAAGAAGCCACTTGGCTCCTGCATCACATTTCGTGATTTTCGGAACTGGACACCCCATATTGATATCGATGATGTCTGCTGTTGTGTTTTTATCGACGAACTTCGCCGCTTCTACAAGCGTTTCTTTTTCCCCGCCAAAAATTTGCAGGCTTAGAGGTTTTTCACGCTCATCGATGTACAGCATGTTCAACGTTTTGGCATTTTGCAAAACGATCCCTTTATCGCTGATCATCTCTGCACAGACCAAGCCGGCACCGAATTCTTTAACGGTCAGACGGAAGGCAGAGTTGCAGATGCCCGCCATCGGCGCAAGGACGACTTGGTTCTTCATTTCGATGTCTCCAATTTTCAGCACGGAAGAGCACCTCCTTCCTATATTAATCTTGCATATCTTGAGGAGGGGTCAACTCCTCTATCGTTATACCAAGGATTTTAGCCACTCCCAGAAGCAGTTCTTCTGAAGGCTGCCGATTGCCTCTTTCTATTTCTCCTAATAAAGATACAGAAACGCCAAGGTCTTTTGCCAGCCCTTCCTGTGTGTATCCTTTTAGTTTTCTAAAAGCCCGAATACGTCTTCCCCATTTGTCTGCTTCCATAACCGAACTCCTTCTTTATCAGGTATTTCGTTCAGAACTTGAGTGAACGGGGCACCATTCCGCAAAGGCTCAGGATTGATTTCCAGTAAAGGGATCAATACAAATGCCCTCTCAGCCATGCGGGGGTGAGGGATAATAAGCTTCTCTGTTTCAATATTTTCGTTATTATACAATAAAATGTCAAGGTCTATTGTCCGAGGCCCCCACTTGATGTCCCTTTTTCTTCCAAGTTCTAATTCTGTCTCTAAGCATGCCGACAATAATTGTTCTGCTGTCAGGGAGGTTTCCACTTGAATGGCCATATTCAAAAAATTTCCTTGATCCGTGTAGCCCACAGGGTCTGTTTCATAAATGGATGAAATTTTTTCAACACGGATCTCCGGATGGACGTGCAAAGAATGAATGGCTTTTTGCAGGTAGGCTTCCCTGGCGCCTATATTGGATCCCAATGATAAATATGCTTGATTGGTCATGTTATCTTCCTCTTACGATTTCTACAGCAACCGATTTATAATGGCCGGGAATGGGTGGATCCGGCTTGATGACTGTCAAGGCGACTGTTTGGATTTTCGGGAAGGTGGCCAGGATCTTTCCGGCGATTTTTTCCGCTACGGTTTCAACCAATTTACACGGATCCCCTTCCACAATCTCTTTGCAAGTATTATAAAGATCTGCGTAATTGACGCTTTCCTCGAGATCATCCGTTTCTCCGGCTTTCCTGAGGTCAAGTCCAACTGTCAGGTCGACCCGGAAACGCTGCCCTAGCTTCGTTTCTTCCGGAAATACACCATGGTAGCCATAAAACTCCATATCATGAACATGAATTTTATCCATTTGCATTGAATTCACCCTTTCCCAGCATGGCATCCATCATGGCTGCCGTTCTGCTGATTTCTTTTACATCATGAACCCTTACAATATCGCAGCCTTTTTGAATGCCGAAGCAGACAGTGGCCGCCGTACCTTCCAGACGCTCTTCAACCGGGAGATCCAGCACCTGGCCGATCATCGACTTTCGCGATGTCCCGAGCAGTACGGGGTAGCCCATCTCGCACAGTTTATCCAGGTCGCGCATCATTTGGAGATTTTCAGTAAGATCTTTGGCAAACCCGATTCCCGGATCCAAAATAATTTGATCATCCTTGATCCCTGCTCTTTTTGCCATAGCGATGCTTTCAAAGAGATCGTATTGGACGTCTCGGAAAAAGGAAGAGTAGTTCCGGTCATCCCGATTATGCATCAAGATGACGGGTACACCGTGTTCAGCACCGACACGAAGGATTTCCGGCTCTTTTTTCCCGCCCCATACGTCGTTGATGATATGGGCTCCGGCTTCCACAGCCATTTTTGCCGTTTTTGCCTTATACGTATCGATGGAGATGGGAAGGTTCACTTCCTTTGCTATCGCCTTGATGACAGGTACGACCCTTTCAATCTCTGCGTCCTCCGGAACATATTCATGTCCGGGCCTGGTCGATTCCCCGCCGATATCAATAATATCAGCCCCTGCTTCAGCCATTTCCTTTGCGTGGGCAACTGCTTTTTCAACCGCGCTGTACTTTCCCCCATCCGAGAAGGAATCCGGCGTGACATTAAGGATGCCCATGATATAAGTCTTTTTGGAAAAGTCCAATGTATATGGTCCACACTTCATGATTTGCTTTTTCATCGATGTCCTCCTATTTCAAAGGTCTGTCCTGCTCCACAATGATGCTGAATGAATCATATATCTTTCATACAGCCGGCGGGCAATCTCCCCATCCTTACCCGGGTAGGGATGCCCGTCCACTTTGCGGGCAGGGATGATTTCCTGAATGGAATTGGTGAAAAAAACTTCATCTGCCAGAAGAAGTTCTTCATAGCCAAACAACCCTTCTTCAACTTCTATCCCCAGCTTGCAGGCAAGGGCCAATATAAATTCCCGGGTGACGCCGTTTAAGATGCCCGTTTCAAGGGACGGGGTGAAAAGCTTTCCTTCTTTCACCCAGAACAAATTGCTTGTGATTCCTTCTGCCAGCCAGCCTTCCTTTGTCAAAAAGATCCCTTCGAAGTTTCTGTCCGGTCCCAGCTCCCGCTTAGCAGCCACATTATTGAAATAATGATGGGACTTCAGCCTCTCGCCGGTTTCAGGAGTATTGCGGCGCAGTTTGAGAACTTTCCCTTCCTTTTCATTCAATGGCTGGATTGCCGGCAGTTCCTTTTGAAAGATAATGATCTCCGGTCTGGTGTAAGGCTCTGTCTGGAGTCCAATGTCCCCGACGCCTGCAGAAACATTAAAGCGGATGTAGGAATCGGAAAGCCCATTGGCATCAGAGAGATTTTCCAATTCCATCAGAATGGATTCTTTTCGCACCGGCCACTCAATATTCAACGCTTTCAGCCCTTTTTTGAGCCTCTTTAGATGGTCATCCAAAAGAAAGGGATGTCCATCATACGTACGAAATGTTTCGAATACACCCAGGCCATACATAAAGCCGTGGTCAAAAGGAGAAATGCTCAAGTCTTCTTTTTTAACGATTTTTCCATTATGGGATGCGTACATCAGTAAGCCTTCCTTATACGGTGATAGTTTCTTTTTTGTAAGCAGCAAAGAAATTTCGGAGAAGCATTTTGCCTTCTTCCGTCATGATTGATTCAGGATGGAACTGCACCCCTTCAATCGGGAATTCCTTATGGCGGATGCCCATGATTTCCCCTTCTTCCGTCCACGATGTGATCTCGAGGCAGTCAGGCAATGTTTCTTTCTCCACAATCAAGGAATGATATCTTGTCGCTGAAAAGGGATTTTTTAAGGATTGATAGACCGCTTTTCCATCATGGTGGATTTCAGAGGTCTTTCCATGCATCAGCCGTTTGGCACGGATGACCTTTCCTCCAAAAACCTGTGCGATGGATTGATGCCCCAGACAGACGCCGAAGATCGGTATCTTTCCGGCAAAATATCGAATGGCCTCCATGCTGATCCCTGCCTCATCCGGACTGCATGGCCCAGGTGAGATCATAAGATAGCTGGGAGCCAGCTTTTCTATTTCTTCAATTGTTATTTTATCATTTCTTCTGACAATTATCTGTTCCCCAAGTTCACCGATATATTGAACAAGATTAAACGTAAATGAATCGTAGTTATCAATCATGAGGATCATTTCATTTCACCTGCCGCTTCGATTGCCCTCCATAAGGCTGCTGCTTTTTTAAGAGATTCTTTATATTCGTACTTAGGGTTGGAATCAATGACAATTCCAGCACCTGCTTGGATATGAGCCTGTCCATCCTTCACCAGCATCGTCCGGATGACGATATTAAACTCCATGTCGCCATTAAAGCCAATCCATCCGATCGATCCGGTATATAGGCCCCTTTTGACTGGTTCGAGCTCTTCTATGATTTCCATGGTCCTGATCTTCGGCGCCCCTGTGATCGTTCCCCCGGGAAACACCGCTTTTATCAAGTCAACGCCATTGTATTCGTTATTCATTTTTCCACGGACATTGGAAACGATGTGCATGACATGTGAGTATTTCTCTATCACCATGAACTCATCCACATGGACAGATCCGTAGTCGCACACTTTCCCCAGGTCATTCCGCTCCAAGTCGACAAGCATGACATGTTCGGCCCGCTCTTTTTCATTTTCAATGAGTTCCGAAGCAAGCCTTGCATCCTCTTCATCATCCTTCCCCCTTGATCGTGTACCTGCTATAGGTCTTGTGGAGACATCAAGGCCAGATTTTTTCACCAAGAGTTCAGGGGAAGCAGATACGATATCAAATTCAGGCGTATGGATAAAGGACATATATGGAGAAGGATTCAGCTGCCTCAAGATGCTGTATACCTCAAATGGATGCAGATTCAACTCAATCGACTGCCGAACAGACAGGTTCACTTGGAATACGTCGCCGCTTCCAATGTATTCGCGAATGGATTCCACTGCATGGTTAAATTGATCTTCGTCCATCGACACAGACCGGTCATCGGCCTGCATGCCGTGCGAGGCAATGATAGATGCAGCCTCATTTTCAGTACTGCCGCAGGAGAGCCACCGTTCAAGCTCTGCTTTTACTCCAGGGGAGCTTCCTTCTTCACAGAGCTCCATTACCCATATCTGATTTTCCTGATGGTCAAATACAACCCATTCATTGAAAGCAAGGAAATAAATGTCCGGCATCCCCAGATCATCTACAGCCTTTTCGCCGATATCTTCAATGTAGCGGACATAATCATAGCTGATATAACCGATGACACCGCCTTGAAAGTCGGGTATTCCCTCTTCTTTAGGCACTTGGCGTTCTTTCATCCAATCGCCAAGTAGTTCCAACGGGTCTCCTGGCAGAAAAGCTGCAGCACTGTCTTCCATTATTTCCAATCCATTATTTTTCGCTGTCAGCTTTGCAAAAGGATGAAGACCGGCAAAACTATATCTGCCCCCTCTGCCGCTCTCAAGGAGAACATGGGTAGGGCAATCTTTTGAAAGTGTAGAGTAACCTTGGAAAAAAAGCTCTTTGCTGCACGGCGCTTTTTCATAATAAAGCTTGTCCTTCATCTATGGCGCACGCTCCTTCTCATTGTCTATGACTACATCATACAGGATGAACGGGTTCCTGATACAGAAAAATTGAGCACCATAAAAAAAAGACAGATCACAATGACCTGCCCTTTTAGCATCTCTCTTTATTCCTCATCAAATTGATACAGCGGCGTGCTCAGGTAGCGCTCTCCATTACTTGGGATGACCGCAAGCACTTTTTTGCCTTTCCCAAGCTTCTTAGCAACTTCCAATGCGGCGTAGATGGCAGCACCTGAGGAGATCCCGCCTAAAATTCCTTCTTCTTTTGCTGCACGGCGCGCATATTCAAAAGAATTTTCCGTTCCTACTTTGATGACTTCGTCGTAAACCTCTGTATTAAGGATATCCGGAACAAATCCAGCGCCAAGACCTTGAATTTTATGAGGGCCCGGCTTCCCGCCTGAAAGGATAGGGGAATCTTCAGGTTCGATTGCATAGATGCGGATATTTGGATAAGTTTCCTTCAATACTTTTCCCGCACCTGTAATCGTTCCGCCTGTACCGATGCCCGCTACGAATGCATCCAACTGATCGCCCATCTGTTCGACGATTTCTTTTCCTGTCGTTCTTTGGTGGACTTCAGGATTCGCTTCGTTCTTGAATTGCTGAGGCATGAAATAGCCTTTTTCATTCACAAGCTCTTCTGCCTTGGCAATAGCACCCTTCATCCCTTCTGGACCAGGAGTCAATTCAAGCTCCGCACCATATGCCCGGAGGAGGTTCCGGCGCTCCATGCTCATCGTTTCCGGCATGACCAGTACTGCTCTATATCCTTTTGAAGCAGCTACCATCGCAAGCCCGATCCCGGTATTTCCGCTCGTAGGCTCAACAATCGTATCTCCTGGAGTTAATTTGCCCGCTTTTTCTGCCGCTTCAATCATGGCAAGAGCAATTCGATCTTTCACGCTGCTGCCCGGGTTCATATACTCCAATTTCAAATATACATCCGCTGAATTTTCATCGGCCAGCCTGTTCAGTTTCACAATGGGGGTTTGACCGATCAGGTCTGTAATAGAATTTGCAATTCGTGCCATTGTCCTCACTCCTAATACCGAGTATTTTTATTGGTTTTAATAAAATTTACCAAATCGTTTACAATGCTGTCAATGAATATGCTTCTGCCTTCAGTCTATTGTATGTAGGCGAAAATATTTTAAGCAGTAAAAAACGGCTAATCGCTTAGCCGTTTAGTTATTGTGTTCATCCGGGCCACCGTAAAACCATTTCACTTTTGCTTCTTTCCAGAAATTTTCCGGATTCATCGGATTTTCAATATGCTCCAAGGCAATCTGCCTGCGGATTTGATCCTTCACATCTTGATATTCATAGGTTGTACCCGGTACTTTTTCCTTGAGCAAAAGAATGGCGTAGCCCTTTTTATTATATGGAATCGGTTTGCTCCATTCATTTTCTTTAAGGGACTTGGCCGTTTCTAAAAACTGCGCAGGATATTCTTCTGATTGCTCAGAGATATATCCGATATCCCCGCCTTGTGGAGCGGATTCCGCATCAATGGAACGCTCCATGGCCAATACATCAAAATGGGAGCCGTCCTTTAATTCCTGCTCGGTTTTCTCCGCCTCTTCCTTAGTCGGGGAGACGATCATGGAGATCCTATAGGCATCCGGGAGATCATAAAGGTCTTTATTACGTTCATAATATCGCTTCATATCATCTTCGGATACTGATACATCCTTTGTAACCAATTCCTCCAGAAGCAAATTGGTCTGGATCTCCCTCTTTAATTGCTCTTCATTCATCACGTTCTCATGGTCCATTGGATTCAGGACGCTTTTGTACATTTTGACTTCTTGTTCAATTTCCTTTTCAGGGGCTTTGACTCCATATTTATCTGCCATCTGTTTGACGACCTTTTCATCAATCAGATCTCTCAGGACACTTTTCCCATATCTTTGATCGAGTTCGTGAAGCCAGTCTTCACGGCTGATTGAAGTGCCTCCGATTGTAGCAACCGTCTCTTGTTTTTCTGCCATAGCAGCTGGTACAGAAGAATGTTGTTTGGCTATAAAAAAGACAAGTGTGGCAATGTTTGTAATGAGGAGGACCCCAATGGCAAACCATAGCTGTTTTTTACCCAAAACCTTCGCCCCTTATCGTTTACTTCGCTGCTTCAAGTAAAGCTTCCAATTCCTCTTTGGAAAAATGATAGGTTTCATTACAGAAATGGCATTGGGCTTCACCTTGTCCATCTGTCTGAATCATATCTTCAATTTCCTCTTTGCCCAGGCTGACGATAGCATCAGCAAAACGCTCTTTGGAGCAGCGGCATTTAAATTGGACCGGCATCGTACTTAGGAACTTCACATTCCCTTTACCTAATAGTTCTTCCAGGATTTCTTCAGGAGTCAATCCTCTTTGAATGAGTTTGGAAATGGGGTCAATTGTTTTCAAACGATTTTCGATTTCATCAATCGTCTCATCTTCAGCACCCGGCATCAATTGGATGATGAAACCGCCTGAAGCAAGAATGGTATTGTCCGGATTGACAAGGACTCCTACTCCCACTGAAGAAGGAATCTGTTCTGAAGAAACGAAATAATACGTGAAATCTTCTCCTAATTCTCCGGATACAATCGGGACCTGTCCCGTGAAGAAGTCTTTCAGTCCAAGATCCTTCACAACCGTCATAAATCCGTCTGTTCCGACTGCACGGCGTACATCCAATTTCCCGTGTTCATTCAAATCGAAATGAACTTGTGGGTTGCTGACATATCCACGTACGTCCCCTTTTGCATCACTGTCCACGAGAATAGCGCCAATCGGTCCGCCGCCTTCGATTTTAACTGTCAGTTTATCTTCACCTTTAAGCATGGAGCCCATCATGACACCTGCAGTCATGGCACGGCCAAGAGCTGCTGATGCAGTCGGCCATGTTTGATGGCGCCTCTGCGCTTCTCCCACTAATTCTGTTGAACGTACTCCGAACGCACGGACTTGTCCATCATAGGCTAAAGCTCTAACTAAATAATCACTCACTTCAGTCACCTTCTCATATGTTTTATGCTTTGTTGCGTTTATAAATCAATCGCAGTCCTTTCAATGTCAGGAATGGGTCCACGACATCAATGACTTTTGACTCTTTGTCGATCAAAGTGGCAAGTCCTCCTGTTGCAATGACAGTCGGCTCTTTGCTGCTCTGTGCTTTCATACGGTTGACGATACCTTCAACTTGCCCTACATATCCGTACAATATCCCAGACTGCATGGCCGAAACCGTATTTTTCCCTATTATATCATCTGGCCTAGCAATCTCGATCCTCGGCAGTTTCGCCGCCTTGGAATACAGTGCTTCTGTAGAAATGCTGATCCCGGGAGCAATCGCACCTCCCATGTACTGTTTATCTTCGTTGATATAGCAATAGGTCGTTGCAGTCCCGAAGTCCACTATGATAAGCGGGCTTCCATACTCATGAATCCCGGCAACCGCATTTACGATGCGGTCAGCACCTACCTCACGGGGGTTGTCGTATTTAATATTTAAACCGGTCTTTATTCCAGGTCCAACAATCAATGGCTTTATTTGAAAATATTTATGGCACATTCTCTCGAGGGAGAACATGATAGGCGGCACCACGGAAGAAATAATGATGCCATCGAAGGCTTGAAAGGATAAACCTACATGCTCAAGCAGCGTCTTGATGACCATCCCGTATTCATCTTCCGTCTTATGGCGGTTCGTTTCCACCCGCCAATGATACTTCAATTCTTCCTGGTCATATACACCCAATACAATATTGGTATTCCCTACATCCAAAACAAAAATCAACATTTTCACCTACTAAAAATTCATTCACTACCATTAACAAAGCTATCATACCATAAGGGGAAAGAAAAGCGGAAGCGCCTTGCAAGCCCCGACCAGCATAAGACGGAACTCGAAGGAAATCCTAATTTCCGTAGAGGTACGGCTTATGACTCGAGGGGCTAGGCGCTGAAGCTGGATCATAAGAAAAGCGGAAGCGCCTGCTCAGAGGCGCCGAGGTTGGACTGAAGCACCACGAGATAAAGGAAACACGGTGAACGAAGTGAACCGATGTTGACTTATCGTAAGTGTGCTGAAGGAAACCTCCCAGCCTCTAGGCGCTGAAGCTGAATCAAGAAAAGCGGAAGCGCCTGCTCAGAGGCGCCGAGGTTGGACTGAAGCACCACGAGATAAAGGAAACACGGTGAACGAAGTGAACCGATGTTGACTTATCGTAAGTGTGCTGAAGGAAACCTCCCAGCCTCTAGGCGCTGAAGCTGAATCAAGAAAAGCGGAAGCGCCTGCTCAGAGGCGCCGAGGTTGGAGTTCAGCACCAGAACTCATACATGAATAAAAAATGCCGCAGCTTATTAAGCCGCGGCATTCATCTTATAATTCTCTGTTTGGATCGTTATCATCTGAAGAAAGTGGACCTTCCACAGAATCGCTCGGGTTAGAGCCATTCAAAGTGTCTTCCTTCTTCTTTTGAATATTCACTTTCACGTCGCCATTGTCGATGCGCTTCACTTCGTCTTTATCCAAGGAAACTGCTTCGCTTCTGTCAGGAAGTGATCCATGGTCAACCAAGTGTTTGATTTGCTGTGCATCAAGCGTTTCCACTTCCAATAGAGTATTGGCTACCAATTCCAGCTTATCTCTATTTTCAGTAAGGATTTTCTTAGCGCGTGCATAGCACTCTTTAATGATGCGCTGGATCTCAAGATCAATTTCGTATGCGATGGCATCAGAATAGTTTTGGTCATTCTGAAGATCTCTGCCAAGGAATACTTGACCTCCTTGAGCCTGGCCGAACTGCAATGGTCCAAGTTTATCACTCATCCCAAATTCAGTAACCATTCTGCGGGCAATGCCTGTTGCACGCTGGAAGTCATTATGGGCTCCTGTCGATACTTCACCGAATGTAATCTCTTCAGCTACACGGCCTCCAAGCAATCCAGTGATTTTATCAAGAAGCTCCGGCTTGGTCATGAAATAGCGATCTTCTTTTGGAAGCATTACTGCATATCCACCCGCTTGGCCGCGAGGAACGATCGTTACCTTATGCACCATTTCAGCTTCATCAAGGACAATGCCGATAATGGTGTGTCCGCCTTCATGGAAAGCAACAATTTTTCTTTCTTTTTGAGAAATGACCTTGCTCTTCTTCGCAGGACCTGCAATGACGCGGTCTGTCGCTTCGTCGATATCGGTCATATCAATTTTCTTTTTATCCTGGCGGGCTGCAACGAGGGCAGCTTCATTCAAGAGGTTCTCAAGGTCTGCACCTGAGAAGCCAGGCGTCCTCATAGCGATTGCCTTCAAGTCCACCTTATCTGAAAGCGGCTTATTTCGGGCATGTACATGAAGTACTGCTTCACGTCCTTTAACATCCGGACGGTCAACCGTGATCTGTCTATCAAAACGTCCAGGACGTAGAAGGGCTGGATCCAGGATATCAGGTCTGTTAGTTGCAGCGATGATGATGATGCCCTCATTGGCACCGAAACCATCCATTTCAACAAGGAGCTGATTCAGCGTCTGTTCACGTTCATCATGTCCGCCGCCTAGTCCTGCACCACGCTGGCGTCCTACAGCATCGATTTCATCAATGAAAATGATGCAAGGAGCGTTCTTTTTAGCATTTTCAAAAAGGTCGCGTACACGGGATGCACCGACCCCTACAAACATCTCAACAAAGTCTGAACCACTGATAGAGAAGAATGGAACCCCAGCTTCGCCTGCAACAGCTCTTGCAAGAAGGGTTTTACCAGTTCCCGGAGGTCCTACAAGCAGGACGCCTTTAGGAATTCGTGCCCCAAGTTCAGAGAATTTGCGTGGATCTTTAAGGAATTCAACGACCTCAACGAGCTCTTGCTTTTCCTCATCTGCACCAGCAACATCTTTGAATCGAACTTTTTTCTTTTCTTCACTGTAAAGCCTTGCTTTGCTTTTCCCAAAGTTCATAACTCGGCTTCCGCCGCCTTGAGCCTGGTTCAGCAAGAAGAAGAAAAGAATGAAGATGATGACAAATGGAATGATCGTTGTAAAGAAGGAAACCCATCCACTCGTTTCCTTCGCAGGAAGGACTTTCACGTCGGAGTTTGCTGATGCTTTATCAATCCGATCGAGTAGTGTCTGGCTGTTCATTACATATGTAAGGAACTGTTGGCCCTCTTTATAATCCTTTAATTGCCCTCTTACTTCATAAACGCCTCTTTCAGGCTGTATGGAGACATTTTCGACATCCCCTTTTTCAAGGTGGGATACGAAGTCGCCATAGGATATATTCTTTGTAGGTGCATTATTGTTGTTGAAGTAGCTGACCACACCAATAATCACCAGAAATACTAGCAAATAAAATATCGTGTTTCGAAAAATCCGGTTCATCCCTTACCTCCTCCCGCGGGTAAACAAACTACAATCAATAGTATCATAGAAAATCATGGTATTCCAACAATTTGCATTATTGTGAAACCGCTTCGATTGCCTTGCTTTTCCACAGTATTTTCATTATAGGATTTACTTACTCGCCTTTGTTATACACTTCAGGCTTCAAAATACCGATATAAGGAAGATTGCGGTATCTTTCAGCGTAGTCCAGTCCATATCCGACAACGAATTCGTCAGGGACGATGAAACCTACATAATCAGCATGGATGTCAGATTTGCGCCCAGTCGGCTTATCAAGTAGTGTAACGATTTTAATGGATTTTGCTTTGCGGTATTTAAATAATTCCACTAGGTAGCTGAGTGTCAAGCCGCTGTCGATGATATCTTCTATGATTAGAATATCTCTACCCTCAACTTTAGTATTTAAATCCTTCAAAATCTTCACTTCGCCTGTGGATACCATGGAGTTCCCATAGCTTGAAACATCCATGAAGTCCATTTCCAAATGGGTATCAATGCGTTTTAAAAGGTCTGACATAAATGGCATTGCGCCTTTTAGAACACCGATGGCAAGCGGAAAGCGATCTTGGTATTCTTCAGTCAACTGGGAAGCGATTTCCCGGATTTTGCCTTGAATTTCTTCTTCAGTGATTAAAACTTTCTCGATTTCATTTCTCATGAATTAAATGGCCCCCTAGAAGATGTTTGCGAATAAAAATGTAAAATCAATAACGGTTTATCAGCTGCTGGTTCAATATCATATTTTGACTTTTTGATCCCCGGCATCCATAAGATCTCGCCTGACTGGTCTGTGACGATTGGCCAGGAGTCCCTTAAGCGGGCAGGGATTTTACAGTCAATGAATATATCTTTCACTTTCTTGGTCCCGTTCAGCCCTTTTACCGCTATCCTGTCTCCATCGCGCCGTGTACGGACGATCAAAGGCAGGTTCAGCATGGTTGTGTCGAGACAGATGGAACTGTTCCCATTCTTACGCGGCAGGGAATCGCTGCTCCCAGCTATAATGGCGGAACCATTCGGGAGTGTGATTTCTCCTGGCACCGGCAGTTCAATTTCATATGGATCTGCCGAGGCTGACTGCCTGAATGTAAAACAGCAATGATTATAAGATCGAATCACCTTCAGATGATGCGGAAAATCCAGCTGTCCGGATACATTGGAACCGCTTTTTAAAAGCTGCTGGACTGCATCGATATGTACAGCCGAAATCGAGGATGGAAGCTCCTCGTAAAGATAGTTTAATATTAGTTGAATCCCTCTTCTTTGTAAAGGCAAAGGCATTTGGTGAAACCTTGTGATTTCAAATGAAATTTGATCCTGATGCTTATTCCATAACTTATTCATTTCTGCCCTTGTTAATTCCTGCAGGAAATCCTCATCTTCCCTTAATTCTTCTCCAAAACGCTGAAATTGTTCATGGAACTGTGGATTTTCCTCGCGCAGGGCAGGCAAAACCCTATGCCTGAATCGATTGCGGGTGTAATCATCCTTTTCATTACTGGGATCTCTGCGCGGATTCAATTCATAAAACCGGCAATATTCTTCTATTTCATTTTTATTGAGGCATAGAAGCGGCCTGATGATCTTCCCGCTTCCAAAAGGCCTTTGCACAGGAATTCCCGCCCTGCTTTTTCCCAAAGCACCCCTTGTGAGCCTCATAAGAATGGTTTCGGTTTGATCATCCCCATGATGCCCTGTAGCGATGGCAGTATATCCCTTGTCTTGAAGTGTTTCTTCAAAGAATAGATAGCGGTGATATCTCGCTGTCTCCTGCATCCCTTTTCCCTCTTCGTCCATTCTCGCTTTGATGTCTATTGAAGCAGCCTCGCAAGGAATGCCCAAGGCGGCGCAGAACCCTTCCATAAAGAGGACATCTTCATGCGATTCCTTGCCTCGCAGCATATGGTCAACCGTGATGCAGGCTAGTTCTATTCCATAAAGCGAGGTTCTCCGGGATAGAAAATGAAGAAGAGAAAGAGAATCCGGACCACCTGAAGCAGCAACCATGATCCTGTCTCCTTTTTCAACCAAACCGTGCCTTTCAATAAAGGCGGATACTTTTCTCTCGTACGCAAGCATAAACATCTGTCCCTATCCAATTTGTACACAATGTGTATTTCCAACTAGTTTATCATTCCAGCTGACAAACAACAAAAGAGAACCTATAAGTTCACAATATTTTACGATTATGAAGGTACATGTCTAAATTTGCCCATAAATATAAAGAAAATACAAGACTCCGACAATCATGATGATCAAAATCGTTTCAGCCAATCCGCCCTTTGATTTTTTCTTTTGATTTTTCATCTGGCGGCTCGGTGCAGGAGAACTTTTCTTGGCGCTGTTCATAGATGCATGATGTCTTGAAGCGGCGGATTGCTTTTTAGGGATGCTGCTCTGGGTATTATCGTCAATGGCAGCAAGCAGGCCATCCCTCATTGCACCGGCAGACGCGTATTCCCCTTTTATCGCTTTCATAAGCGGGTCTTGAAATGGACGGAGCATATGGCTGCTTTTAATCATATCTTCAATGTGGCGGATGCCAGTTCCCGTTTTTTGAAAACGCTTTGGATATGCCATATTGACCATCACCATTGCCGCCGCAAACAAGTCATAGGAAGGATCTGCTTTTCTGGAGCCTGCACCCCAATAGCCGCGATCGAAGAATTCAGTGAATTCCTTGATGGCTCTGCCTTGGATGGTCGTGCCTCCCACATCGATGCATCGGATCCTCGGCGGGGGTCCTGTCACGATGAGGTTTTCCGGTTTTAAATCCCCGAATACCCATCCGGACTGATGAAGCCTTTCGAGATCCTTTAACAGCTGAAGAATCAAAACCGTCTGCCATGTACTCCCTTTCTGAGAAACAAATTCAAGCAGGTTCGGCCCCTCAATGTATTCCATTGTGTAAAAGGGAATTTTTTGATTTCTGGCTTCCCAATCATCGACATCTAACAAAGAAGGCCCGAGGGCAGACCCTGGGACCTTCGCAAATGCTTTGAGGACATTTACCTCTGATGTTATCGATATGTTGTTATCGCTGAATTTCAGTGCGGCGTTACCTTTTGCCGATTTGGCTAAATAGACAATGCCATTGGCTCCGTAGCCCAGCTGTTTAATTAGCGTATACCGGTTTTTATGCCACTTTCCCTCAACTACTGTACCAGGAGAAAAATTATACTGACTCTTCAAATTGTCCATCACGCGAAATGAGACTCCTTAATGAACGTTTTTTCTTGAAGTGGCCCAATGCTTCACGAAGTGCTGGACCGGTAGGTGTAATACCACCTGAAGATAATTTAGAAAAGATGCTGGTCAAAGATTCCAACCTCGGGGTCCAATCCAGCAATTTTTCGACATCATTCTTTTTCCCGGGAAATACAAAGACAGAAAATTTGTTGTCCCCCATACGGGCATTCATGCTGAGGGATAGATCCAGCAGCGCTTCTTTCACCGTCGGGAGTTTATTTTTCATGCTGGCACTCGTATCGACAAGAATCAGCACCTCAAGGTCTGCCTTTTCGCCGAGTTCATCTACCACTTCCATGACTTCTCCTCGTTTTTCAGGAGGAAGTTCCTCGATGGAAGCAGATTGTCCAAGAATTTGCTTCAACTCTTTATTGACGACTCCCTGCAATGTTTGGGTCATCGCCTTCCGAGTAACCATCTGAACTGTCTGTGATAATGCTTGTGCGTAGACCACCTGGCTGACGCCGCCGCCTGACATGGAGATATCCTCGATTTCCTGCATTCCATTTTGATCAATCACGTCGTTTTCCATGACTCCGATGACATTAACTGTTATCCCTTGTTCCTTTGCCAATGCAGCAACTGCAATGGGGTCTTCCCCCTGATTTGAACATCCGTCTGTTATTAAGAGAATTTGCTTTAACGTTCCCGTCCTCAACGTTTTCCCCTCCTAATCAATTGATGTCTCCATCATCGACAAAAAGGAGGGGATTTATACCTTGTTTCATAGATTATTAAGTTCAGTCTATCAACTGAATGTTTCTGTTTCAGGAGATATATTTATATTTACCCACCGGTATGCTTGCCCATTTCGGCGTATTATGTTTAATGGTGGCCACTACAATCGTCATATCATCTTCAATGCTGCCCGATCTTGTTCGAATGACCTCCTCCATGATCAGATCGGCGATTTCCTGGGGATCTTCTGTCTGAATCTCCCTGATCTTGCGTTTCATCCATGCATCATAATTTTCAATATGCTTCGGTCCTTCAAAAACCCCGTCGCTCATCATGATCAACAGGTCCCCCGCTTTCAGCTGATCCGATACTACATCCACATCAAAATCCTGAATGATTCCCATAGGGAGATTGCTAGCCTCTATTTTGAATACTTTATCCCCCCGTTTGACAAAGCTCGGTGTGGAACCGATCTTTAAGAATTTCACGGAAGCATCCTGCAAGTCGATCATGGCGAGATCGAGCGTAGAAAATATCTCATCTGTCGTTCTTAAAGATAGAACGGAGTTGATTGATTTAATCGCCACCTTTTCCTCGATTCCTGATTGAAGGATCTTCTGCAGCAGCCTGAGCGTCTCGTTGCTTTCATGATGTGCACGCTCTCCATTCCCCATCCCATCACTGATGGCTATGGCAAACTTCCCTGGACCGAGCTCAATCGTCGAGTAGCAGTCCCCGGAAACAAGACCTCCTCCTTTGGCTGCATGGGCAACAGCCGTATCCACAACAAATGCTTTTGCCGAGCGGAATGTCACCTGGCAGAATCCATTCGGGTACTTAGCACATTCTTCTTTCTGGACAATGATTGATTCACCGGTGATATCCGAAAGCATCGGAGCTATGAGCTTTTCACATTCGCCCCTGCCCTGGCAGTAAGGGATTGTCATATCAATATCCACATTCCCCTGCTCCAGCGAATAGATTTCGACCCCTTCTATTTCAATGCCGAACTCTTCGAGGGCTTCTAAGATCGACTCTTCTTGTTTATGATGATTCTCCCGCTCACGCTGAATTTCACGCGCAAAGTCGCCCATCACTTCGGATACTCCCAAAAGCTGGTCGGCTACGAGCTTTCTTGACTCCTGAACCTGTTTTTTCAGTTTTTGATTAGCTTGGAAATAGGTCAATTCCTTTTGAACTGCATCCTGCACTTTTTGGGCTTTCACACAATGCTTGTCCAACTCCCGACTTGTCCGATGGCTGATGGCCCCTTCTCCTGTCTCCACTTCATACATGACTGTTTTCATCAGCTCGTAGGTTTCTTCAAAATTCCTGCTCCAGCAGTGATCTTTCTTAAAGCATGTCTGACATGTCTTTTCGGTTACATTGCTCATGAACATATCAAGTTCATGATCTTCATAATCCGAATCCTTTTTTTCATCATATTGAGAAAAGCTTTTTGAAAGAGCTTGGAATACTGAAGAGAACTGCTCCACACGATTCGCCGTGACATCCCTGATTTTCCTCATATAATGCTGCTGTTCCTGTGCATATTCAGGAGTACCAGGAATATGTTTCGCCAATTTCGCCGCAAGATTTTGAGGAGTCAAGTAAAGCAGGAAAATGGCTGCGCAGCTTTCATAGATGGTCTGCATAAGAGATCCCTCCGTCTCTCCGTACATTCCAATCAAAAGAGTAGCAATCAAAAGCCCGGCAGCTGTTCCAGTCCTTTTTCCTTCTTTCAGCAGTCCTCCTAATAACCCTGAAAAAGCGAGTAGGCTCATTTGATAAAAACTCGACACATTGGCAAGGCTGAAAATCAACCCTGTAACAACCCCGACTGTGGATCCCACCGTCGCCCCAGCAACAAATGCAAACAGCAGGACCAGGTACCTCGAAAGGATATGTTCTATCGATAAATCATACAAAGTCCATCCGATGGTTCCGGTCATGACGGATGCGAGCATGATGATGAGACTGACGACTTCCTCTGTCTTCAATGATTTTTTTCTTTTATGCATGGATAATAGCGGAATACTCTGCATAAAGATCAATGTAAGGATCAAACCGAGGGCAGCCTCGACACCTGCCATCACCCCATCATAGACGGTAAAGATTTGATTCTGCTGCACATATAAAAATACACATTTCACAATAAATGATGTGAAGAGGACAAAAAACGGCAGCGCCTTGACCGTGTTGCTCTTAAACTGCATGAAAAGGCGGAAGCTGATAAGGAATATGACACTCGCTGCAAAAGTGAAAACGATGGATCCAATGGAAAGAGTGACCGCCCCCGCAAGGAGCCCGATCAAAGCCAGTGGAGCCTTATCCCTTCGTATCATGTAAACCGCTGCAAAAAAAGGAAGAGAAAATGGCGTCAGATGCGATAATATCAGAGCCCTCCCCAATAAAAAGCCAATCAACACTAAAATAAATCCTTTTTGGAGGAAAAAGACTTCCATCTTCGTCTGGAAGATTTGCAAACCTTTCGTCAACCCAATCTTCGTTTCCCCCAGTTCAACATTTCGGACGGTTTCCATCATGGTACGTTCTGCTTTTTCCATGCATAAAACACTCCCTATTTGTATTCGTTGCCATTCATTATAAAATGGACAAGCTTCAAACTTTGTCAAAATGAGCTGTTGAATTGTAAGAAAAGTTCGACTCTTTTTTTAGTTTTTAAACAACTGAAGACCGATAAACGCTGATATACCCTTATTATTCCATGTATAAAAAAGGAATGAATCAAACGACAAATTTCTTTTAAAAAAATGTTGACTTCTTTTCTCATCGTAGGTATTATAAATCATGTGCTTTTAAACATTTTACTTATGGCGGTGTAGCTCAGCTGGCTAGAGCGTACGGTTCATACCCGTGAGGTCGGGGGTTCGATCCCCTCCGCCGCTACCATATTTTTTATGGCCCGTTGGTCAAGCGGTTAAGACACCGCCCTTTCACGGCGGTAACACGGGTTCGAATCCCGTACGGGTCATGGCATAAAAGATCAAAGCTTAGAAATCCAAGTGGTTTCAAAGGCTTTGATCTTTTTTTGTGTTCGCAATCCCCTTAAAAAAGTGCATAAAAAAGCAGTTCCGTTTAAGAACTGCTTTTTAAACTGACTATTATATGATGATAGACAGCAAGTTAACCTCGTCTAGCACCCCGTCCTCCACGTTTTGTCTCCGTTTGGCGCTTTAAGGATGACAAACGATCTTCACTGTCTTTTAAGAAACGAGCCATTTTTTGCTCAAAGTTTTCTTTTGGACGGAATTCTGATTGTCGGTTGTTATTGCGCGGACGTTGTGGAGAGCGTTCACGTTGAGGCTGATCTTTCGCTTTGCGGATAGATAATCCGATCTTTCCATCCTTCTCAACATTGATCACCTTCACAGTCACTTCATCGCCGACTTTAAGATGTTCATTGATATCTTTTACATAATTGTCCGCGACTTCACTGATGTGCACCAAACCTGTTGTGCCTCCCGCAAGTTCCACAAACGCTCCAAAATTAGTGATGCCGGTTACCTTACCCTGTAACTTGCTGCCTACTTCAATCGACATAAAAAAATTGTTCCTCCTTAATAAGTTAAAAAGTCTTTCTTACCTTATATTATATCGGACATGAAAAAAGAGTGTCAATAAGACTACTCTTTATCCTCGTCATCTTCTTTTTTATCAGGGATGTTAAAAATAATTTCTCCCTTGTCTGATAAAAAATACTCGCTTCTTGCCAATTTCGCTATATAATCGGGGTCATTCAGCTTGATGATCTCGTCTTTCAAAATCGATTCTTTCCTTTTTAACTGGGACAAGTTCTGTTCCACTTTTGCCTTTTCAGCCCTCTTCTCTTCCAGTCGTTCCTTTTGGGAGACCAATGAAGACAGCATGAACCACGTGGCAGCAGCAGCGATCAAAGCAAACACGCTCAGGCGCCGAATCAAAAGCTTTCGCCGTTTGGATGCCGCTTGTGTGTTTCTTTCGTGCTGTTTGACATAGGGGTTCTGCATCGAAGTGACTTTTCTTTTTTTTCCGCCCATTCACGCGCCTCCTTTGTTGTATGATCCTGTTATTCCCTCTTTTTCCAGAAAGAAATCTTGTTATAGATGTAATTCTTAACTTTTTTCCATTTTCCTGCTAAATAATTATATAACTTCTCGACGAATTTTTTAATCTTTTTCGGCATAAGTTTCCAAATTATTTTCAACATCCAGAAAATTGGAGCCGAAATGATCTTTAAAAGCCATAATAATATTTTCAGTAATGCCCTTACAAGAGTCCAAAGACCCTTTAATAGTGCAAAAACAATGGTTGTCAGCGTGAAAAAAATCCATGTGACAGGTCTGACCAGCATCAGCTGGACGGTTTTCACAAACATGAGATAGATCCTGATGGTCAAACGGATGCAGATTTCCAGGAGCTTTAAATAGCCCTTCTTGAACAATGCCTGGTATGCAGCGAAGCCGCAAAGAATGGCGATGAAAATATAAAAGCGGACCTCTCCGAAATTCACTTTGTATAAAATATAAAATGTGAACAATCCGTACATGACCCAAAATAACACGTCATTGATAAAAACGAGCCATCTCTTCCGTTTATTCCTTTTCAGAAAACGGCTGTAAGTGTCCAGCGCTGCACCAAAAAAGCTTCCCATGGCAATCATGGCAAGCATCGTGCAGAATTGGGTTATCAGGCTCATCGTCATCGGAACAGCTTGCTAAAGAGCCCTTTAGCTTTCTCCCCATGCTGTTCATCAAGATAAACGAGATCGAACACCTTTCCTTTGATGGATACAATCCCTTTATCCACATCAAGATTCTTCATCTGCAGATTTTGGCCCCGTACAGAAAGAAAACCCATGACAGTCTCCAGAAGAAATTCCTCATTATCAAAGCTTTCAACCTGCTTAACCCCGGTGATGTCGAGCACTTTTCTGCCACGCATCATGACATCATGCTCCTGGACAGTCACTTTATTAGATGGATTTGCATCATAATAGTTATTCATCTTCATCCCCCACATTTCAATAGTACAGGCTTATTGATATATGTGTATGTGGGGGGCGAAGAGATTAGAACAAGCTCTCCTTCGGCACTTCAAACTACAAGGAATCACCGATCTTTTCGTCTTTAATGATGGTATACATGTTGGCTGCTTCTTCTTTTTTCGTGGTATCCTGAAGCATTTCCACTTTTGCCGTTACAAGCCGCTGACCGAAGCGGACAACCAGTTCATCCCCTACTTTAACGGTGGAACTGGCCTTGGCTGTTTGGCCGTTGATCGTGATTCTCCCTTGATCCGCCACTTCCTTCGCAAGCGTCCGGCGTTTGATCAAGCGGGAAACTTTTAAAAATTTATCCAATCTCATTGCTACCATATGACTTCTCTCCTTATAAACCTTTTTGCTTTGCCTCATTCCACCATTGATCCAGTTCTTCCAACGTGTAATCAGAGAACTTCCGTCCGCTTTTCCTCACTTGTTGTTCAATGTAGGAAAAGCGCTGATAAAACTTCAGGTTTGTGGAAATGAGAGCTTCTTCCGGATGAATCTGATAGAAACGTGCCACGTTGACGATCGAGAATAATAAATCTCCCAACTCCTTCAACTGGCTTGTTTTATCTCCATTCTCTGCTTCATACTCAAATTCCTGCAGCTCTTCTCTTAATTTTTCCCAGGCTCCTGCTTTTTCTTCCCAATCAAATCCTTCTTTCGCCGCTTTCTTCTGATATTCATAGGCGGTCAGGATTGCAGGCTGTCCTTTCGGAATAGAGTCAAGGATGGACGCATTCGCTTCCTCTCCAGATTTCTCTTCCGCTTTGATGCGGTTCCAGTTGGCAAGGACTTCTTCGGAATCTTCCGCTGAGACGTCGCCAAACACGTGAGGATGGCGCCTCACCATCTTTTCAGATACCCCTTTTATGACATCTTCAATCGCGAACATGCCTTCATCTTCCCCAATTTGGGCATGCAGAAGGACCTGAAGCAAGACATCCCCCAACTCTTCAATGATATGGTCGATATCCTGCTGGTCTATCGCTTCTAAAAGTTCATAGCATTCTTCAATCAGATACTTCTTCAAGGATTCATGGGTCTGCTCCTTATCCCAAGGGCAGCCATCCGGCCCCCTGAGTTCCGCTATGATTTGACGGAATGTAGAGAATTCCGCATAAGTCTCTTCAAAAGAAGCTGCAGGAGGGATATAGACGGTTGTCAGATTATCAAGGGACATATCCCTGTCCAATTCATAAAGCTTCACCCATCTGACTTTCTCCGATTGGCTGCCCGCTGCTGTGACGATCGCTGCAGGATGCTCCGCAGGGAACTTTTCCATAAGCGTCAATTTCACTTCCGATGCAACGAAGGCATCATACACCTGCCCAATCATTAAATGCTGATTCATTTGGATATCATCGCGCTTTAAAGCTGTCCCATCCAATAGCTGAAATCCTTCGATCGGATCCACTTTGACAGAAGTAAACAATGCGTCGATAAAACTTTGCCCGCCGACCACTTTCACTTCTATTCCTTTTTCCTCAGCTCTTTCCAACAGGATCTGCACCGTTCTCTCCGCAACGAGCGGATGGCCGGGAACACCGTAAATGATGGATTGCTCTATTGATTTTTTGAACAGCTCTTCTGCTATTTCTTCATACACTTCTTCAAATCCATCATGCTTTTCATAAACTTCATCAAAAGATTGGTAGACGAACCCTTCCTGTTCAAGCTGCACGATGGCAGGATGCTCCTTCGTTCTCAGATACACATTCTCTCCGCTTTTTAACAATCGATAAATGCCAAGAGGAAGCTGATCGATGTCGCCTGCTCCGAGCCCTACTACTTTTATCTGGTTCACTATCAATCGACTCCTAACGTTTTTTTCTTAATTTATTTTGAAGCTTCAACAGTTTGCTACCAAATGGCAATAAAATGATTTCGTGCGATTGGAATAATCCTCTCCTTGTGATGACAGCAATATATGCCGCACCGCCTGCTCCGACGCCGACGAGGGAAAGGATGATGGATGACGCTCTGCCTCCATGAAGCATGGAGGCAATATGTGAGCCGCCCCAAAGCCAGATTTGGAGGACAATCGTCATTATCAATGCTGCGAATGCTACTTCCCCTATGAACCTCAAGGACAAGAACGTCTTCCCAAACATACTTTTCACTTTCAATAGCAAGAAAACGGACACAAATATCAAGGAAAATACGGTAGCTGCCGCTGCCCCTGCTGTACCCCAAATCGGCACAAGGCATAAGTTCCCCATATACTTCAGAAGGACGCCTGCGACAATATACTTCATTGGCGCATAAGGATGTCCCAGCCCTTGAAGCAATCCGAGAAGCGTCAATATGATGGAGGTAAAGAGGATGGACAAAGAAAATATCTGCAATACACCCGTTCCATCCCTATTTTCAAAAAGCATTTCATTGACCGGGCCAAGGATGTTGATCAACCCGATTGCTGCACCTGTACCGGCAGCAAGGCTGACCTTCAAGGCTGCAGTCATCTTCCCTTCCAGCAACGCTTTTTGGCCTTTGCGGAAAGCTGTTGTCACAATGGGAACAAGGGCCAATGACAGTGAGGTAGACACCACGGTACCCAATTGTACAAGCGGCTGTCCCCGGTCATAAATCCCCTTTAAAACCTTGGCTTCGTTTATCCCCACTCCTGATTTGACCAAGGAGGAATAAAGGCTTAGCGAGTCCGCCAATTGAAGGAGGACAAGGAGCATTCCGCTTATGCAGATTGCCATCCCCTGAAAGATGAGGATACGGGACCATTTAAAAAGGTCTTCCGCTTCCGCGGGGGATCCTTGAAAAATCATCGTTTCTCTATAGATTGATATAAATAAAACCAGTACCAGGATGGCTGCGGCCCCGCCGGTCAATGAACCGGAAAGGGCTCCCTCGCCGGCCTCATAAAGAGAGCGGCCCTGTGCGATGAACACGGATGACAGCACAAGGATGGTCGCAACCCTCACCAGCTGCTCCGCTACTTGGGATACGGCTGTCGGCACCATGTTGCCCTTTCCTTGAAAGTAGCCCCTTCCAATCGATAAGAATGGAAGAAGCAAAAAAGAAAACGAAATGAATTTTATCAAAGGAGCCAGTCTTTCATCACCCATCCACCCGGCAAGCAGAGAAGCGCCGGTGTAGAACACAAGAAAGAAAATGACCCCTATAATCAATAAAGTAAAAAAAGAAACGCGAATCAAATGGTTTATCTTCTTATGGCCTTCAGCATGATGTTGCTCTTCCGCAATCATCCTGGATAAGATGACCGGAAATCCATAAGTCGACAGTGCAAGAGCAATCCCATATATAGGATAGACCTGCTGATAAATATAAAAACCGACATCCCCGACAATATTCTGAAACGGGACGCGGTAAACGGCACTCAAAATTTTCGTCACTAACGCTGCAATCGTTAAAATGAACGCCCCTTTAAACAAATCTCTAGAATGATCCTGAGGCAAAAAAACGTCCCATCCTTCCAAAAAACTATAATATCTCATGTATTATAGCATATAAAGCGGAGCCAGCCTCTAGCCGGCGCAGCTGGATTACGTAAAAAGCGGAAGGCGCCTGCAGCTGGATTGCACAAAAAAAGGGCTGCCCATGGCAGCCCTTTGATGCTGTATTCTTTGATGATTAAGATTCCATTTGTCTTGCTAGAAAGCTTGCTGCTGTTTCAACTGCTTTCTGCTCCACTTCGCCAAGCGTACGGTCCTTGGAGAAAATCACCACTCCGCCGATAGGATCGCCGTTCGCTACAATTGGAGCAATCGTATAGGATTGCATTTCCTCTTCGTTTCCATCAACCAATGACACTTGTCCTTTTTGAGTGACGAGAACAGAGTTGCGCTCATCAATTGTCTTTTCCAACAGGTCGCTCACGTTTTTGTTCAGATGCTCTTTTTTCGAGCCTCCTGCCACAGCGATGACTGCATCACGGTCGCTGATAAGAACCGGGCTTCCTAAGCTGTCATATAAAGCTTCCGCGTATTCCTTTGCAAAGTCACTCAACTCGCTGATTGGAGAGTATTTCTTAAGGATGACCTCGCCATCACGGTCGACAAATATTTCTAATGGATCTCCTTCACGGATGCGTAGGGTTCTGCGGATTTCTTTCGGAATTACAACGCGCCCTAAATCATCAATTCGACGAACAATACCAGTTGCCTTCATCTTATGTTGCCTCACTTTCTAATGATGATTGTAATTGTTGGGAATGGACTGCTTCAGAAACAATCCATTTCCTTGTTGAGTTTAGTATCTTTAATCTGGGAACTTCTATACACTTTCAGATATTTTTTCTGCTGATTCAAAGTTGTGGAAAAAAAGGTTAAACATTCCATACGAATAAAGCAGTTGTACTTTCTTCTACCCGCTCAAGCTTCTATTAAAACACAAAAGCCATTACAGATAGGTTACAAAAGGAGTAAAGTTAGTTTACGGATATGGAAGACTTCCTTGCATTTTCCAGATTTTTAACCAAGTCATAGAGGATCTTAAACCATTTTTTCATATCCGTCCCCTTTGTCTGCAAGGTGACTTTGAGCCTGTTCCCTTCCATTCCGAGCCCAACCATCCTTCCATATTGATTGGTCATTTCGAACACCTTGGAACCGTCAATTTCATTTGTCCCCTGTTCTGACATAAGGATGGTGATTGTTCCTTTTAACTGTTTGATGGAATCCAGCTTCATTTGGTTGGCAAAAACCTTCATTTCTGCAATGGAAAATAAATAGTCCACTTGTTCAGGGTAGTCCCCGAAACGGTCTATGATTTCATCTTTAAGTTCTCTCACTTCCGCAAGAGTGGCCAGCGACCTGAATCGTTTATACATTTCAATCTTTTGATTGCCGTCGGGGATATAAGTCTCAGGCAGATAAGCATCGACATCGAGTTCAAGCTCCACATTTAATGTTTTTGGCTTCTTGTGGATGTCTTCCTTCCTGTCTTCTATCGCTTCCTTCAGCATCTGGGAATACAGATCAAACCCGACTGAATCGATAAATCCGTGCTGCGCGGCACCGAGCAGATTCCCTGCACCGCGGATGGTCAAATCACGCATGGCGATTTTGAATCCGGAGCCCAGTTCTGTGAACTCCTTGATGGCTTGAAGCCTTTTCTCCGCTACTTCTGTCAGCACCTTATCTTTTCGATAAGTGAAATAGGCGTAAGCGACACGATTAGAGCGCCCTACACGGCCACGGAGCTGATAAAGCTGGGAAAGGCCCATGCGGTCGGCATCGAAGACGAGGAGCGTATTCACATTCGGTATATCCACACCTGTTTCGATGATAGTGGTGGTGACAAGAACATCGAATTCCCCTTCAAGGAATCCAAGAATCACAGACTCTAATTCGTTTTCGGTCATTTGGCCGTGGGCATAGGTAACCCTTGCATCCGGCACCAGCATGGAGATCTCATCTGCTTTCCGTTCAATATCCTCTACACGATTGTATAGGAAATAAACCTGGCCGTTCCTGGCAAGTTCCCGTTCAATCGCTTCTTTTACCAGCGCACCGTTATATTCCATCACATAAGTCTGCACAGGGAAGCGATTTTCCGGAGGCGTTTCTATGACGGATAGGTCCCTTACCCCCAGCATGGACATATGGAGGGTCCTTGGGATCGGCGTCGCCGTCAATGTCAAAACATCAATATTCGTTTTAAGCTGCTTGATTTTTTCTTTATGTGTCACACCGAAACGCTGCTCTTCATCTATGACCAATAAGCCGAGGTCACTGTACTGCACATCTTTCGATAATATACGGTGCGTTCCGACCACTACATCGACCGTACCGTTTTTCAGTCCCTTAAGCGTTTCGGTTTGCTGTTTCTTCGTCCTAAAGCGGCTCAAAACCCCAATGTTGATGGGGAAGTCCTGGAATCGTTCTTTCATCGTTTCGTAATGCTGCTGTGCAAGGATGGTCGTCGGCACAAGGAATGCCACCTGCTTACCATCCATCACTGCCTTAAACACAGCGCGGATGGCCACTTCTGTTTTCCCGTAGCCGACATCTCCGCATAGCAGACGGTCCATCGGGCGCTCCCTTTCCATATCCCGCTTGATCTCTTGAATGGAACGGAGCTGATCTTCTGTTTCCTGATAGGCGAAAGAGGTTTCGAATTCCCTTTGCAGATCTCCGTCCGGGGAGAATGAGTAGCCTTTTGAAGCTTCCCTCTCTGCATAAAGCTTGATCAAGTCATCTGCAATGTCCTGGACAGAAGATTGAACCTTGCTCTTGACGCGCTTCCACTCGGTGCCGCCCAGTTTATAGAGCTTCGGTTCCTTTCCTTCCGAGCCCACGAACTTCTGGACCAGCTCAATCTGTTCAACAGGAACATAAAGCTTGTCGCTGCCCTGGTATTTGATATTCATATAATCCTTGTGGATGCCGTTGATCTCCAGCGTTTCAATCCCAAGGTATTTACCGATCCCATGATTCACATGAACAACATAATCCCCGACCTTAAGTTCGGAATAGCTTTTAATTCGTTCGGCATTCGAGAGCTTTTGGCGCCGCGGCGCTTTTTTGGCTGTTTTTTTATTGAACATCTCTTCTTCTGTGATAACAGCCAGCTTCATCATCGGGATTTCAAAACCTGCATGAAGGCTTCCTTCACTGATTTGGACTTTTTGAGGAAGGATCTTCGAAGAGTCCTCCACAACAGCAGCTTCCACTTCATAATCCGCAAGCACCTGATGCAGCTTTTTCATCCGTTCTGTATTCGGCCCTAGAATGACAATCGTGAATTTACCTTTTTTCCACCGGTCAATTTCGGATTTCAGCACATTCAACTGGCCATGAAAGTTCTGCATTTGCTTGCAGGTGAAATTAAAGATATTCTGCGGGCTTGTATTCGGAATGTGTTTTAAAAATAAAGATAAATACAGTTTGGACAAAGAAGAACGGGCCATGATGGCAGGAAGGTTCTGAGAAACCTGGAGGCCATGGACGATTTGTCCTTCTTCCAACAGGGCTGTATACCATTCCGCTTCTTCTTTTTCGAGCGAGTCATTCATTTCTTGAATCCGGGAGTATTCATCAAGAATGACAAGACTGTCGCCAGGAAGGTAGTCTAGCAAACTACTAGGCGCTTCATAGGCGATCGACAGGTATTTAAAGATCTGCTCCGGCATATGGCCGTTCTTTAATTTTTCCAGATCATACCCAATATTTTGCGAAAGCAAAGCCTTCGCTTTATCATTTTTTATTTTTTGAAGACTTTCCTTCAATTTGATTTCCAACCGATCTGAAATCACTGAAAGATGTCCCTGGGTTAAAGGAGCTTCTACTGCTGGCCCGATGGAGATCTGCTTCAGTTTGTCTTTCGAACGCTGATCATCGATAGAAAAGGAACGGATGGAATCGATTTCTGTATCAAATAATTCAACACGGATCGGGTCTGACTCTGTAAGTGGGTAAACGTCCAAGATCCCACCACGAAGGCTGAACTCGCCGGGGCCGCTGACCATATCGCTGCGGCTGTATCCCATCGTGACCAGCTGAAGAAGGATCTCATCGAGGTCGATGTCCTTGCCGACTTCAAGTTGGAATTGATACTTTTTCCACTCCGATGGCGGCGGCAGCAGCTTCCGCATACCTGCAACAGGGACAATGAAGATCCCTTTCTTGCCGGATGCCATCGCATTCAGCGTTTCAATCCGCTGCGCCCTTAACTCTGGACTTGCGATGCTGATTTCTGCCGCAATCAATTCATTGGCAGGATAGATAAACAATTCATCCTCATCAACCAGGTTAGATAAATCGTCGTACAGTTTCTGGGCCTGAAGGAGATTATGGGCTGAAACCACAATCGACCTTTTTGCCTCATGAAAGATGCCCGCTATCAAGACAGATCTGGAAGAGCCGGAAAGCCCTGCAACCAATTGTTCCTTCAGTCCTTCTTCCACACCGGTCAATATCGATTGAATCTCTTTATTTTGAAAAAATGCTGTTCGTAAACCTTCCATATTCATGTGTAGCCCCTCCCCTCTGCTGGTATCACTATATGTTCTACCGAAACAGAAAAACGCTTTGGGGGATGAAACCCAAAGCTTGTTTTAATGAATTAAATAGTCGAATTCATGAAGTGCAGGACTGCGTTCAAGCGCTTCCTGGCAATCCTCGCAAATGGATGTAATCTGAATGTCTCCATTTGATTCATAAGAGACCATCTCCTGTCTCTCTTGATCTGATAATTTATGCAGCCCAAGCTGTTCGGTATGGACCGAAAACTTGTCCAGGCTGCCGATTTGTGTGCCGCAGTGCCGGCAAAGATAATGGATGGCCATCTGGCAGTCTCCTTATCGCGTTTTCTTTTTAGTATGAACGCGATAAAAGGGAGATATTCACCCATTGGAAAAGTTTATCAAGAAACGCCCTAATTAAATTGATTCATAACCTCTAAGAAAGGTTTTGTCAGCCATGTTTCACATGCATCTGCACATGTACTGATGACCTCCTGCATCGAAGACCACTCATCAGGCGAAAATCTAGCGAGTACATAATCCGGGACGCTCATTCCGTTTTTAGGACGGTCAATCCCTACACGAATCCTGTTGAATTCCTGGCTGCCGGTATGGGCAATGGTCGACTTGATTCCATTGTGTCCGCCAGCACTCCCCTTTTGACGCAGCCTGATCTTTCCGACTGGCAGATCCAGATCATCATAAATCACAAGAAGGTCTTTTTGGGAAATATCATAAAAATTCATGATGGCTCCAATGCTTTCTCCTGATAAATTCATATATGTCATTGGTTTTAAAAGTATGAATTTTTCCCCGTTATAATGAACAATTGAATACAAACCATTGAATTTTGCTTGATTCAATGGCGCCTGGAATCTTTTCTCCAGCTCATCTATAATTTCAAATCCAATATTATGCCGCGTTTTATCAAAACGCGGACCAGGATTCCCTAACCCGACAATTAATTTCAATGGATACACCTCTACTTAAAACATTACCTTTATTATCGGCTTTTATGATTTTATAATCAACTTTTTGTATTCGTCTTCCCTTATTATATAAAACAGGCGCAGCCAATGAAAGGCTGCGCCTGTTTCTATTCCATTTGGATATATGGTTATTCTTTTTCGCTCTCTTCTGAAGCCTCTGTCTCACGGCCTTCTTCGTTCTCAGGTACACCAGGCTCCTGCTGCTCGCCTGTGCTAATTTCTTCCTCTTGTCTTGGAGCAAGGATGGAAGCGACCGTTTCATCATCTTCATGGTTGATGGTAACGGAATACTTTCCTTTAACATCGCCAATGGTCACTACTTCACCCACTTGAAGCTCAGACACATCTACCTGAATGGATTCAGGAATGTCATTTGGCTTAGCTGTTACGGAGACCTCATGAAGCGGCTGCTGGAGGACGCCTCCATCTTTTACGCCTGCTGCCGTTCCTGTAAGTTCTACACGTACATCTGCATCAATTTCTGCTGAAAGATCGACAACTAGAAAGTCGGCGTGAAGAATTTCATTTTTAATTGTATCTGCTTGATAATCATTTAAAATGACATTTTGAGTATTTCCATCGTATTTTAATGAGATGACGCCATTGCGTCCTGATTCACGAATCGTTTTAATAAAATCAGCTTCACTTACATAAATGGTTTCATTGTCCGCTTTATTTCCATATACAACTGCCGGAAAGTTTCCTTCCATGCGAAGTTTTCGTAAATCAGAGCGTTTTCCTTTTTCTCTTGTTTTTGCTTCTAAAACTGTAGCCATTAAAAAGTCACCTTCCTACACATAGTTAAAATAGCATCTATATAAACAATTCCCTAAAAAGGAACAGTCTAAACATGTATTATTTTTTGTCTGGGTCAGGATGAGCAGAATACCTGGCATATCAGTAAGCATGAAAAGCAAAAGGGCCTCCTGAACGGAAGCCCTCTTATTACTACATATATTAATCAAACAATGTGCTGACAGACTGTCTTTCGTGAACGCGGATGATCGCTTCACCGATTAATGGCGCAACGGAGCGCTCCACGATTTTACCTGTCTTCTTATCTTCTGATAAAGCAATGGAGTTTGTCACTACAAGTTCTTTGATGGAAGAATTCTGAATGCGTTCCATGGCCGGACCTGAAAGAACCGGATGGGTACAGCATGCATAGACTTCCTTCGCCCCATTTTCCACCAATGCATTGGCAGCAAGCGTGATCGTACCTGCTGTATCAATGATGTCATCAATCAAAATGGCAATCTTTCCTTCGATATTCCCGACAATGTTCATGACTTCAGCTACATTTGGCTTTGGACGGCGCTTATCGATAATGGCAATCGGCGCTTTAAGGCGCTCTGCCATTTTACGTGCGCGCGTTACACCGCCGTGGTCTGGAGAAACAATGACAAGGTCATCTGAAAAGTCTTTCTTTTGGAAGTACTCAGCCAAGATCGGTACACCCATCAAATGGTCGATCGGGATATCAAAGAATCCTTGGATCTGCGGTGCATGGAGGTCAAGTGTGATTACACGGGTTGCACCGGCTGTTTCCAATAAGTTAGCAACTAATTTAGCTGTGATTGGTTCACGGGCACGTGCTTTACGGTCTTGTCGAGCATACCCATAGTAAGGGATGACGATGTTGATTGTGCTCGCAGAAGCACGTTTAAGTGCATCAACCATAATAAGCAGTTCCATCAAGCTTTCATTAACCGGGCTGCTTGTTGATTGGATGACATAAACGTCGCAGCCGCGGATGCTTTCTTCAATATTGATTTGAATCTCACCGTCGCTGAAACGGGTAACCGAACATTTTCCAAGATTGACGCCGACAACGTCAGCAATTTCTTCCGCAAGGGCCTTATTCGAATTTAATGAAAATATCTTCAGATTTGGATCACGATATTGATTGGACATGGTGGACCTCCATTTATTTATTCATGTTTAGTTTTGAGACATAATCTTCTTTATTGACCTGACGTGCTCTGGCAATGGACAATGCTTCACCAGGTACGTCCTCCGTAATGGTGGAACCTGCTGCAATATAGGCTCCCTTTCCGATGTTGACCGGTGCGACAAGGTTTGAATTGCAGCCTACAAAAACACCGTCTTCAATCTTTGTCAGGAACTTGTTTTTCCCATCATAATTGACCGTGATGGATCCGCAGCCAAGGTTTACATCGCTTCCTACCTCAGCATCTCCGACATAGCTCAAGTGGGATGCTTTGCTTCCTTTTCCGAATGTGGATTTCTTGATCTCCACAAAGTTCCCGATCTTCACTTCATCGTGAATGGAAGACTGCGGGCGGATATGGGCAAACGGACCGATGTTGACGTTTGAACCGATGGAGCTGTCTGCCGCAACGGATTGGCGGATTACTGTGCCATTTCCAATCGTACAGTTTTCAATCTCTGTGTTCGGACCGATGTTGCAATCCTCTCCGATGACTGTCCCGCTCTTAATGACCGTACCAGGGTAAACAACCGTATCCCGGCCAATTTCAACATCTGCTGCAATATACGTATTGGCAGGATCTATGATGGTCACACCATTTCGCATATGTTCTTCATTGATGCGCTTCTTCATGAAGCTTTCGGCTTCTGAAAGGGCAACCCGGTCATTTACACCAAGTGTCTCTTCAAACTCATCCGTTGAGTACGCAGAAACAATTTCTCCTTGGTTTTTAAGGATTTCGACCACATCAGGAAGATAGTACTCGCCTTGGGAATTTTCGTTCGATACATTTTTAAGTGCATTGAATAGGTACTCATTATCAAAACAGTACGTTCCCGTATTGATTTCTTTCACGTTTCTTTCTTCTTCGGAGGCATCTTTATGCTCAACGATTTTTTCGACTAATCCTTCTCCATTACGGATGATGCGTCCATATCCAGTTGGATTTTCTGCATGGGCAGTCAAAATTGTTGCTTTTGCCCCTTGCTCTTCATGATGCTTGATCAAAGCCTCCATCGTGCTTGCTTTGATCAACGGAGTATCACCGCAGACGACAAGTGTCACACCTTTCTTGTCCCCTAAAACGGATTCAGCCTGCATGACAGCATGAGCCGTTCCGAGCTGCTCCTCCTGAAGGGCAAACTCACTCTTCCCTTCAAGCTGGGACTGCACTAATTCAGCGCCGTGCCCCACAATCGTGACGATTTTATCGATATCAAGTTTTGAGATTTGATCCACTACATGTTCTACCATTGGTTTGCCGCATACTGGGTGCAGAACCTTGTATAGCTTGGATTTCATCCGGGTTCCTTGTCCAGCAGCTAATATTACGGAGAATCTATTGGAATTTGTCATATATGATAAGTCCTCCACTAATCCTTTTTATCCATATCGAATATATCTTAAATACTTAATATTTTCAAGGAATCATGTAAAAGTACAAGATTTTGTCAGAGAATCGGCTGGAGTCCATTTCGGAGTTTTAATGGAGGGAAATGTGGGCAAACAGTAGAAATGCACAAAAAAAGAGCCTTACATTGAAGTAGGCTCTTGCTGTAAAATACTCTATTAGGATGCACCGGCTTCTTCTAATTCCATTTCTTCGGCTTCCCCTAAACGGTGATACTCCGTCAATACAGCTTCTTGAATCTTTCCGCGTGTACCGGAATTGATTGGATGCGCGATATCACGAAACTCGCCGTCTGGCGTACGTTTACTAGGCATCGCAACGAATAGGCCATTGTTCCCATCAATTACACGAATATCGTGAACAACGAACTCGTTATCCAAAGTAATAGATGCAATCGCTCTCATTCTTCCGTCAGTATTGACTCTGCGTAATCTTACGTCTGTAACTTCCATTCTGTTCACCACCTTTTCCCTAGTTGAATCTAGTTAATGTATTCAACAGAATTTCTCATAATCCTTCTTACAATTGTAAAATTTTTAAAAAAATATAAATAATCAATCTATCTTAGGGTTTTCTTTTTCTTTGTTGAGCCTATGAAAAAAGACTCACGCATAGCGTGAGCCTAAAAAGTTGAAAATTTTATTTTACTAGAGCGATGACTTCTATTTCGATTTGTGCATCTTTTGGGAGGCGTGCTACTTCTACACATGAGCGCGCCGGTTTATGGGTGCTGAAGTATTCCCCGTAAATTTCATTGATGGCAGCAAAATCATTCATATCCTTAATGAATACTGTTGCTTTTACTACGGTTTCAAAGGAAGCACCTGCTTCTTTCAGCACGGCTTCAAGATTCTTGAATACTTGATGCGTCTGTTCTTCGATTCCGCCTTCGATCATTGTTCCTTCTGCTGTCAGAGGAATCTGGCCGGAACTGTAAAATAAATTATTGACGACCACACCTTGAGAGTAAGGTCCGATGGCTGCCGGGGCAGCATCTGTAGAAATCATTCTCATTGCATTCATACCACCTTATAAAAATGGAATTTCGGAAGAGAAGTAGTTTCCTTCAACCACTTTGATACTCTTCCCTTTTACGTCAACATCTTTCAGTTTCACCAATGAAACGTACTCATCGACGAGCCGTTCCTCAGCATTTTCTGATTCGACCAGTACCCCGATGCCCGAAAGCTCTGCATTGAATTCTTCTAACAGACTGATCATTCCGTTGACCGTCCCGCCAGCTTTCATAAAGTCATCAATGACCAGCACCTTAGAGCCTTCTTTGATGCTTCTTTTTGACAGCACCATTGTCTGGATCCTCTTCGAAGAGCCGGATACATAATTGATGCTGACAGTCGAACCTTCCGTCACCCGGCTGTCCCTGCGGACGATGACAACAGGAACATTCAAGTAATTCGCTGCTGCATGGGCAATCGGGATTCCCTTTGTTGCCACTGTCATGATCACGTCGATTTCTTTCTCCGCAAACGCAGAAGCAAGAAGCTTGCCTACCTTATTCACGACTTTCGGATCGCCAAGCAAATCCGTCATATAAAGATAGCCTCCAGGGAGCAGGCGGTCAGAGCTTTCCATCAGGCTGCACAACTCGGAAATCATATGTTTGGCGCTTTCCCTGTCCACTTTGGAAATGAACTTTACGCCGCCTGCTGCACCAGGAACCGTCTGAAGTGTACCGATTCCCCGCTGTTCAAATGTTTCTTTGATGATGCCAAGGTCTTCACTAATTGAAGATTTCGCAGAACCGTACCTTTCTGAAAAAAAAGTTAAAGACAGCAGTTCATGCGGATGTTCAACTAGAAAATGGGTCATATCTATTAACCGTTCACTTCGACGGAATTTCATGCTTTATCCTCCTGTTTACAGATTAAAATCCGAATATTTTAATGATAATATACCATTAATGTACGGATTTAATCAAGAGGAAGTCGATCTCCAAGCATCCTGACAGCAAAAACCTGGTCACAGAACCCACGAAGTCCGTTGTAGATCCTCTGTAAACGGGAATCATGGTGGACGAGGCCAAATACAGTGGGGCCGCTTCCGCTCATCAGCACAGCATCAGCTCCAAAGCGAACCATTTGGTCTTTAATATGGGCAACCTCTGGATGCATCTTGAGCGTCACGCTTTCGAGAACATTGCCAAGCTCGCCGCAAACCTCTTTATAGCTTCTATTCCGAATGGCATCCATCATCGCCTGTGTATCAGGATGGCTGACATTGGAAAGGTTCAAATTTCGGTAGACATCCGCTGTTGATACCCCGATGGAAGGCTTGGCCAGTATGACCCAGCAATTAGGCGGTGCCGGCAGGTGGGTTATTTTTTCCCCTCTGCCTTTTGCCAGCGCTGTACCGCCGTACACGCAAAATGATACGTCCGACCCGATCTCAGATCCAATTTCTGCCAGTTCATCTATAGACAATCCAAGACCCCACAGTTTATTCAATCCCCGAAGAGTTGCAGCGGCATCACTGCTCCCTCCTGCAAGCCCTGCGGCAACCGGTATGGTTTTATCAATGGAAATGGATACGCCCGTATGTACATCAAATCTGTCTTTCAGCAGCTTTGCCGCTTGATAAGCCAAATTTCGCTGGTCATCCGGAACAAAACGGTTCTGAGATTCAATCATGATTTGATTGCCTTTGATTTCTGACAGCTCGATTCGATCTGCTAAATCAATTGTGGTCATAACCATCTCCACTTCATGAAATCCGTCCGGTCTTTTATGCAGCACATCAAGCGAAAGGTTGATCTTCGCTGGTGCTTTCACAAGAACCTTCAATTTCTTCACCTACTTAATCCTAAAACGAAATATTTTGTCCTATTTTATCATAAAGAACCCAATTAAGTTATATTTTCAAAAGTATTATCAATTTTTTTGATATACAGACGATACAAGAATAAAAACCCGGCACCTTAGGAACAGGAATACCATTCCATACGAGCCGGGTCTGCAGCGTGTGTATGTTTTCCCTAATGACGTGTAATCAGTAGACTAGAAACCGTTTCATAGCCCTTAGGAGCGGTTTTGATCCGCCAGACTTTGCTGAGCCAATTCAACCGCTCTTTTTACCATGTTCCCTGCATCACGGGATTTGATGCCGCCCCAACCTTCTTTCTGGACTACATCATAAAATCCCAGGTCCTTCGCCAATTCTTCTTTAAATCGGTCTGACATGATGCCTCTTCTTCTGCCCATCTGATTTCCCCCTTTGCACGCTTGCATTATTTAGTATGCGCAAAGGGCCTGACACCACTTTTATGTATTTTATCCTTCCTATCCAAGAGGGAGGAAAGAAAGGAAAAAAAGACAAAATAAAAAGCAGCAAACAAATTGTCTACTGCTGCCCAAGAACCAAGTTTCCTGCTGTATCTTCATAGAATGTTAATTCAACCGTCTCAGTGAGTACATCTGCATAGCTGTAGGATACACGTTCAAATGAATTTTCATCTTGATCCAATTCAATTATAAAAACGGAAGGATACGTTTCTGCAAGGACACCGGATCGTTCAATCGTTTTCCGTCTGCCGCCATTTGCTTTCAGCATAAGCCGTTTTCCTAAATTGGAGTCGAGCGCTTTCTTAATGTCCGCTAATGTTTTTGGCATTTCGCTTCCACCTCACTATGTTCAAATTTTAACACACTATATAGAGATAGTCAAGCAAATTTATTATTTTAACAATCAAAGCATTCTCTTGTCAACATGTTTCATTCAACATTTTTATGCTTTTTTCAACAATAATTAGCATGCCCCTAACAGTTGGAAATTATGTAAGATATTATTTAGACCTTTAAAACAGGCAATTTACACAAGAAATTTTTCGACAAACAAGAAAAGCGGAGACGGCTTGCCCAAAGGCGTAGAGACTGGAGCGCAGCACCACGAGATAAAGGAATCACGATGAGCTTTAGCGAATCGATGATGACTTATCGTAAGTGTGCTGAGCGAAGTTTCCTAGCCTTTAGCCGGCACAGCTGGACAAAGAAAAGCGGAAGCGCCCTGTTAGCCCCGACCAGCTTAAGTCGGAACTCGAAGGAAATCCTGATTTCCTTAGAGGTACGGCTTATGACTCCAGGGGCTGGGCGCTGGAGCCGGAAATAGAAAAAGCCGCAATGAACATTCATTAACGGCTTTTTGCTTATTCTTCAGTCAGCGGCTTATATGGCATACCGGTGCGCAGTACCCCTTTTGTTTCTATTCCCCCAAGCCCTTTTTCCCCTGTAAGGGTATTTCGGATGACATCCAATACATTGATTCGCTCCATAAAAGGGGTGAAACTGATCTTCCCAACAATATATACTGGATCAAGTGCATGGATGTTGACTCTCAATGGAGAACTCGCAAAATTAGCCCCTTCATATATCAAAGATTCAAAATGAGATTGGCAGGCACCTGCAAAAATGACCAATTGATCTAAATGGGGAACCTTTTTTCTCGCTTCCCTTACCGTTTTAGCAAAATACTTTGAGTGCCGATATGCATTGATATCCGATTTTTTTCCTTTTGCCTTGGAATATGCATCATGGCCTGTAATCACCAAAATATCTGGACGGTACTTCTCAATCAGAGCTCCGATCCGAAGATGCATTTCCGTTTCACTGCAGTGAATCCCATAAACAGGCACACCGATTTTTTCATAAAGCGCCATGCATTTTTGCAAATACGCCGGATCCCCGTCTAGATGAAGAACACGCCCCGGCACCTGAAAATAATTGAAATCATTGCGGTAGCCATTCGTAGAAGTATACTCATTACGGTTCCGCGTCAAATCGATATCCTGTTGAAAAAGCTCAAATGACTGCTCTTCCAAAGAACGAAATTCCCTAGAAATCTTCGACTGCTCATACGGATCTATTTCAACCAGATCATCAAAGTCTGCATCTGCGATCAGACGGTAGTCTTCCCCATAAAGAACCGCTATCTTTTTCCCGTTCACTTCCTTGACATCAATGATCCTGAATAACACATCACATTGATAGGAGACCCTGCCTACAATTGAATTAAGTTGAATGCTCACGGTCGTCATCTCCATTGAAACGCATAAATCATTACCTTTGATAGGCTATTCAAGAAGAATGTCCGATGTGAAAAGAAAAGCGGAAGCGGCTTGATCAGCCCCGACCAGCATAAGACGGAACTCGAAGGAAATCCTGATTTCCGTAGAGGTACGGCTTATGACTCGAGGGGCTAGCCGCTGGAGCTGGATCGAGAAAAGCGGAGCTGACTGTTCAAAGGCGTAGAGGCTGGAGCGCAGCACCACGAGATAAAGGAAACACGATGAGCGAAGTGATTCGATGTTGACTTATCGTAAGTGCGCTGAAGGAAACCTCCCAGCCTCTAGGCGCTGGAGTTGGATCACGAAAAGCGGAAGCGGCTTGATCAGAGGCGCAGAGGTTGGACTGAAGTGCTGCGAGATAAAGGAACCACGAAGAGCGAAGCGATTCGATGTTGACTTATCGTAAGCGCGCTGAAGGAAACCTCCCAGCCTCTAGGCGCTGGAGCTGGATCATGAAAAGCGGAAGGGGCTTGAACAGAGGCGGAGTGCGATTTTAAAATTTCATATCTACACTCAAACGGCCAAGAAAACCCTCAGAAAAAAGGAAGTTGCGGGGTGGGGTCCGAAAGTTGAGCGGTTCAGGCAGAAAGTTGAGCGGTTTGGACTTCTGTCAATAAAGTAGACACTTAAATGCCGGTAAATGGCGTACTTTTTTTCTTCCGCGCTTCGTTTTCACTCCGCTTGGAGGCCTCTGTCTGAAGGAACCATTTGAAAAACAATGGTTCCTTCAGGCAGAGGGCAATTTCTCCTCAGTGGCGTTTAAACGCTGTGCCTCTTTATACGCCTTTTCATACTCAATCGGAGTGGCGTATTCTAATGTCGAGTGAATCCTTTTACGATTATAAAATTGAATATAAAACTTAATGGCCCCGATGGCTTCTGCTTTTGTCTTAAACACAAACTTGTACAAATACTCTTTCTTCAGGGAGGCAAAAAACGATTCTACACAAGCGTTATCATAAGGGGTTGCTTTTCGACTCATACTAATGGTCGCTTTGGCATCCTTCAAGGCTTCAATATATTTTTTTGAACAGTACACACTTCCCCGGTCTGAATGGTGGATCCATCCCTCAGCGGGCTGGCGAATCTCAAGTGCTTCTTTTAATGCTTTTAACGGCAATTCGGCGTCCATGCGGTCATCAATGCTATAGCTAATTACCTTGCGGGAAAACAGGTCTAAAACTGGATTTAAATAAACAAATCCCTCCCCTGTATGAATATAGGTGATATCCGTTGCCCAAACACGATCTGGTTCTTCAGGATTAAAATTCCGATTCAACTCATTTTTGAACACAAGCTGCTGGTGATCTGAATCCGTGGTCTGAATGTATCGAGTTGGCGGGGTCGCATATAAACCCATCTCTCTCATGCGGTTCGTCACCGTTTTAAGGGAAACTTGTATATGATCCTCCTCGACCAGCTTTCGATAAATCCTCGGACTTCCATACGTCCCCAGGTTGTCGTGAAAATGATAGCGAATTCGCTCGTCAAGATGACGTCTCCAGCGCTGTCTCTCTGTTTCCTCCTGATCCTGTCTTTTTTCCCAAACATAATAGCCAGAAGTAGAAACATCCAAAACTTCGCACATCTTCACAACGGTATGGTCGTTTTTATTATGAAAAATAAATTCAAACCTTACTTCTTTTCTTGCGTGAAGATGTGCATAGCCTTTTTTAAAATGGCGTTCTCCTCTTCCAAATCTAATTTTTTACGTCTTTCAGCTTCGTACAATTCTTTGTATTCAGAAGCCGTTAGATACTGGCTTTGTTTCTCTTTTTCCGCCTGATTTTGCTTTTTACGATAGGAAGCGACCCACTTTTGAAGCGTACTATAGGAAATATCGAGTTCACTGCTCACATCCACGAGCTTCCGTCCATCTAACTCAATTAATTTACACACATATTCTCTAAATTCTGGTGGGAACTTTTTCTGATCTTTCGCCATGTTTATACACGCCCTTTTTGTAGTTGTATAGATTTAAACATGACGCCACTACCTGTGTCCACTTTTTATACTAACTTCAGGTTGTCGCTAAAAGTTGCGCGGTAAATCGCAAAAGTGCGTCGGTCAGACCAGAAAGTTGCGTGATAAAACCAAAAAGTGCGCCGGTCAGCTCAAAAAGTGGGGAGCAAATCCTATTTCCATGGATCAGCACCCGCCTCTCTCAAGCCATTCCAGCATAAGAAACGCAAAAAACCGAAATCCCATATGAGATTCCGGCTCAACACTCTATTTTTAATTAAATATAGGATGCAATTCGTTGCTTAGTCGGGCAAACTCCTGGATGCTAAGCGTCTCTCCCCTTCTCGTCGGGTCGATATCCGCTTTTGCGAGGGCATCAAGGATCTGTTCTTTCTTTTCTTTGCCATTCGGCAGCTGGCTCGTCAAATTGTTCAAAATGGTTTTCCTTCGCTGAGCGAAAGAGGAACGGGTGACAAGGAAGAAGAAATCTTCGTCCACGACATCAGCTGCAGGCTTGTCCAGTGTAGTCAATCGGATGACGGCTGAATCCACATTAGGCTGCGGCATAAATACTGTCTTTGGCACAATCATGACGGTCTCTGCTTTCGTATAGTACTGAATGGCGATGGACAGTGAGCCGTACTCCTTTGTTCCAGGCTTTGCAGAGATCCGGTCTGCCACTTCCTTCTGAAGCATGACCACGATGCCTCGAAGCGGAATGCGGTCCGAAAGCAATTTTAAGATGATCGGGGTCGTTACATAATACGGAAGGTTCGCAACCACCATCAAATCAGATATCCCCTCGAATTCCTGAGCGACAAGCGTTTTAACATCGGCTTTCAGGATATCTTCATGAATGATTTTCACATTGTCATATGGCGACAGGGTGTCTGCCAGGATCGGAAGGAGCCGCTGATCGATTTCAAATGACAGAACTTTTTTAGAGCTTCTCGCTAAATGCTCCGTCAATGCACCGATTCCAGGTCCGACTTCGATGGCGCCGGTTTGATCCGTGAGGCCGGCAAATTCCGTGATCTTTCTCAATATATTCGGGTCGATCAAGAAATTCTGACCTAAACTCTTTTTAAAAGCGAATCCGTACTTCTCCAGTATTTCCTTTGTTCGTATTGGGGTTGCGATATCCTTATGCATCTTGCTCCTCCTGTATGATCTGTTTAATCGCTTCTGCAAACGATTCTTCGCTTATTTGAAACATCATCAGCCGCTTGTGCAGCTGCTTTCCGTTTGTGTAGCCTATTTTAAGAAGATCGCCAAGGCGTGTCCGGCGTTCCTTAGAACCGGGACCACCAACTAAGCCTGCCGCTATCAAATCTTCTTGTGTGATGATTTCTTCGACTTCCTTGTCCATTTGATGCGCATCCTTCAATGCTTCACGAATGGCTTCATTTGAAGCGTGCTCTACCCCGATCCCTTTTCCGAACTTCGGCTTTGCCGCAAATTTTTCTATGAAAGCATGCTTGCACCCGGGGACTACGTCTGCAATGGTCTTTCTGATTTTTTCACCAGGGAAATCTGGATCAGTAAAAACGATGACGCCCCTCGTCTTTTGTGCAAGCTTTATTTTTTCTATGGTTTCGGTTGAAATCGCAGAACCGTTCGTTTCAATTGTATCAGCATCGACAGCTCTCTTGATAGCTGTTGTATCATCTTTTCCTTCAACTACAATGATTTCTTTAAGTTTCATAATTCCTCCAAATGGTTTCAAAAATATTTTTGATATCTTTGAAACATTTTTGTAACATTAACCGTCTATATTATTGTAAATGGATTTATTTCTCCGTTTATTATATCGAAGAACGGGAAAAAAGAAAAAAAGCAGAGGAAGTCCCCTGCCATTAATTCAATATTCTTATCTTAACACGTTTTCTTCCCCAGCGGTATGCATCCGATTTAGAGGAGAAGAATACATCGATTTTAAAGCCATTGATTGCTGAACCAGTATCAGCAGCAACGGCATACCCGTAGCCTTCCACGTAGACTTTGGTGCCAAGCGGGATGACCCTTGGATCGACCGCAATGACCTTGGCTCCCGGATTGGATTTCAAATTGATTCCAGTAGCAGTATGGCCTGAACAGCCGTTGCAATGAGCGGTATAGGCTGTGGAGCTGACAAAGAACTCTTTGCCCCCACTCTCGCTTTTACCACGTGAAGCTAGTGCAACAAGCGTCTTTGTACCGACGGCTACCACTTTATCTTCGCTGTCTTTCACTTTTTTCGTTGCTACTAATTTTCTTGTTACTTCCTTGCCGTTTTCTTTAACAATTTCATAATGCTTAGAAATGACGCCTTTTTTACCTTCATGAATTACTTTCTGTTTTCCTTTTGCCAAGCTCGGATCTTTTTTCGTTACAACGGCAAAATCTGTGGGTTCTTCCACTACATCGGTGACTTTTTCAACTCGTACGACATTTATTACATCATTAGGCTGTATCTCTTGGTTCAGACCTGGTTTTATCCGGTCTAACGATTTGAGTGTAATCCCTTGTTGCTCTAAAAAGTCAGCGACCGTAGTCGAAGTGGACCAAAACTCTTTCTTTTTCCCACCATCCACTAAAGTAAACGGAAAAGCATTTTCTATCGCAATATTCATGTTGTTTTTGACATTCGTTCCGATTGCCGGGTTGATCTTATCGTGTTCCCCAACTTTCACTTTTTGTTCCTGCAATAATTCTCCAACTGTTTCTGCGGTAGTCCACACGGTCTTCTCCTTGTTTCCAACCTTGAGTCCTACCTTTTTAGCCTGTTTCCAGACGACAGACGAATCATCCTTAATTTTTGAGTCTGCCGAGGGGAATAAGTAATCTTCTGAGCGAACAGAAATTTTCAAGTCTTTTAATATATCTCCAACAGTAGCTGCATGTGTGTTAACAATTTTCTTTTCGCCGTTTAAAGTGAGTGCCACCGTCTTTTTCGATCCCTCAAACATAAGGAATCCGACGGCTGCCATACAAACTAGTAAACTAGCAGTAATGACGACCCACTTCTTTTTACTTATCGATTTGGAAAACAGGTTTTTCATGTTTTCAATCTTCATGAAAAACGCCTCCTTCTCTCGGAGAGATTATATAGACTATCGAAACAACTGTCAACCCATATCCATTTTTGCGGAACGTAATCCCTATTATGCATAAAGTCCCACTGCTTGTGAAGGAAGACTTGTCGACATGAATATCCTATGAGAGAAAGAAGAGGTGTAGAACTTTTTATATTTAGTAAAAATTGGACATGCTTTGATAGTTTTCGACGTCGAAACAACTCAATTTATGCCGAATAATTTCTTAGCATTTTCAGTTGTTTTTTTAGCAACCTCTTCAAATTCCATGCCTTTCAGTTCTGCAATCTGCTCTGCCACAAGTTTTACATAAGCCGGTTCATTTCTTTTGCCCCGATTTGGGTGAGGGGCTAAATAAGGGCAGTCCGTCTCGATCAACAATCGATCCATTGGTACTTCCACTGCTACTTCTTTTGGTTTTTTCGCATTTTTGAACGTGACAGGACCCCCCAGCGAGATATAGAAATTCATATCGATGCATTCCTTTGCCGTCTCTGCACTCCCGCTGAAGCAGTGCATGATGCCTCCTACTTCCCCGGCATTTTCTTCTTTTAGGATATCGACTATATCCTGTGTTGCTTCACGGTTATGGATCACAATCGGCAATTTCACTTTTTTCGCTAGCCGGATCTGCTTCCTGAATACTTCTTTCTGAATGTCTTTAGGGGATTTATCCCAATGATAATCCAGCCCCATTTCTCCAAGTGCCACCACTTTTGGATGGGCGGAAAGCTCTTCGATCCATTTCAAGTCTTCTTCTGTCATATCGATGGCATCAACCGGGTGCCAGCCAACACTTGCATAAAGAAAATCATATGTCTCCACAAGCTCCATCGCTTTATTAATTGTCGGACGGTCGAATCCGACGACCACCATCTTTTCTACTCCTGCATCTTTCGCGCGTCCAATGACTTCCTCTAAATCTTCTTCGAATTGTTCTGCATTTAAATGAACATGTGTATCAAATAGCATGCGATGTACACTCCTTAAACTGTTTCCGAAATTGATTGTCTTTCATCATTTTACCCGGAAAGTTTCTTTAATAAAAATATTATGGTTTTGATATTATTTTAATATCATGCGAAAAATGGACAGCCTCTCATTTTTCGACAGCATCTTCTCGTACAGAATCACTATTCAAATATAGGTGATTTCACGGTTTCGTGTGTTTATAAAAACAAATTAAGTTTTTCTAATATAATAAAATAAAAATGACATGAGAGGTTCACGTCGAAAATTGTTTCACGTGGAACACTCTCATGCCATCATTATTGTTATTCAATATCGAATTATTTAAGGCTGAATTTATTTTACTTTTGCTCCATTTGCCAATGAAGCATCCACTTCTGCTAATGCCAGGATCCCATCTTTTTCACCTGCGAGGATCATCCCTTCCGATAATTCACCGCGAAGTTTCACTGGCTTTAAGTTGGTTACACAGATGACCTTTCTTCCTTTTAACTCTTCAGGCTTATAGTATTTCGCAATGCCTGAGACCACCTGGCGTTTTTCGTATCCTAAATCAAGCTGGATTTTTAACAGTTTATCCGCTTTTTTTACGGGCTCAGCATGAATGACTTCAGCAACCCTCAGCTCCACTTTCATGAAATCATCGATTGTGATTTCATCCGCATCCGGCTTTTCTGCTTCCTTCACTTCTTCGGTTTGCTGAACTGGTGCGTCCCCTGCCATCTGCTGTTTAATATAATCAACTTCTTCTTGGACTTCAAGGCGAGGGAAAATCGGTTCACCCTTGGAAACGACTTTGGTGCCTTCTGGAATGCTGCCGAATTCTTCAAGGCTGTCCCAAGCACGTAAAGTTTCATCGTTGATATTCAATTGATCAAAGATTCGCTTTGGCGTCTCAGTCAAGAATGGTTTCAAGAGAACCGCTGTTCTTCTAAGGGTTTCAGCTAAATGAACCATAACATGGCCTAATTCACTCTTTTTAGCTTCATCTTTCGCCAATACCCATGGCTGCGTTTCATCTATATATTTATTCGCACGGCTGATCAACTGCCAAATGGATGTCAATGCCACGGAAAACTCCATGTTCTCCATTGCCTCTTCAAAACGGGAAACCACTTCTTGGTTCATTTGAAGAAGCTGCTGGTCGAATTCGCCTTCAGATCCATTATAAGCTGGGATGACTCCGTCAAAATATTTATTGATCATGGCTACCGTCCGATTAAGAAGGTTTCCAAGATCATTGGCCAAATCAAAGTTGACGCGCTCGACAAACCCTTCAGGTGTAAATACCCCATCAGATCCAAATGGCACTTCACGCAATAAGTAATAGCGAAGAGCATCTAATCCATAGCGGTCGATCAAAGTCACGGGATCTACTACGTTCCCCTTTGACTTGGACATCTTTCCGTCCTTCATCAATAGCCAGCCATGGGCAAAAACTTTCTTCGGAAGCGGAAGGTCCAATGCCATCAGCATGATCGGCCAATAAATCGTATGGAAGCGGACAATTTCCTTCCCAACGAGATGGACATCTGCCGGCCAATATTTCAAATACTTCGAGTCATCATCTGTTCCATACCCTAATGCTGTAATATAGTTGGAAAGCGCATCGATCCATACATAAATGACATGCTTTGGATCGCCCGGCACTTTGACTCCCCAGTCAAAAGTCGTTCTTGAAACAGCCAAATTCTCAAGACCAGGTTTGATGAAGTTATTGATCATTTCATTTTTGCGTGATTCAGGCTGGATGAAATCAGGATTCTCTTCATAATACTTTAGAAGTCTGTCGACATACTTGCTCATTTTGAAGAAATAGGATTCTTCCTTCACTTTTTCGACAGGTCTTCCGCAGTCAGGGCAGTTGCCGTCGACAAGCTGACGCTCCGTGAAGAATGATTCACACGGAGTACAGTACCAGCCTTCATACTGATCAAGATAAATATCCCCTTGATCCAGCAGCTGTTTAAAGATCTTTTCAACGATTTCCTTATGTCTTGGCTGCGTCGTACGAATGAAATCATCATAAGAAATGTCGAGTTTCTTCCATAGTTCCTGGATGCCCTCAACGATTCCGTCTACATAGCTTTGAGGGGAGACTCCTTTTTCTTCTGCTTTCTTCTGGATTTTTTGTCCGTGTTCATCTGTTCCAGTCAAGTACATGACGTCGAATCCGCGCATTCTTTTATATCTTGCCATCGCATCACCGGCAACAGTTGTATAGGCATGTCCAATGTGAAGATTGCCGCTTGGATAATAAATAGGGGTTGTAATATAAAATGTCTTCAATTTTTCCTTCATCTAATAATCCTCCTATAATGATCAATGTATCGTACATTTCAATGAATTTATTAGCTATTCAGCCCGGCCTGAGATGTCCGGGGATTTATGTAACATGATGAATGAACCTGCTGTGTGAAACCGGCATGAAAAAATCCGTACAAGCAACTAAGGGCAGAGTACCCAAAAGCTTACGGATATAACTTTCTGCAAGGCTGCCGGATCAGGCAAAAATAAAGAAGATTCATCTTCTCATCATAACCTCTTCTAGTATCAAAATATACATAATATTCTTCTATTCTGCAACCGCAGGAAACCACCATTTCATTTTTTTACCACCGCACAAAAGAAACATGACACTTCATGTCGTTTTTTGTCGAATAAATGTCGAAATACTACATCTTTCGACACGGAGAATATGGAACTATATGTAATTTTCTGACACTAGAAATGTCATCCAATTTATGTAAGTGGTTTACAAACCTTGATGTGACAGGGTTTTTACAAGCATTACAATTTATATATTTTTACATATTTAGTGATTGACGAACTTGGGAATGACTGGTATGATAAAAGCAGATCAAAAAAAATGTCGAAAATTGACGAAAAGACATAGATAAAAATTTTGAGAGGAGAATTTGATTATGAAATCTACAGGTATTGTACGTAAAGTTGACGAACTAGGACGCGTGGTTATTCCAATCGAATTACGCCGTACTTTAGGAATTGCTGAGAAAGATGCTTTGGAAATCTACGTGGATGACGAAAGAATCGTTCTTAAAAAATACAAGCCAAGCATGACTTGCCAAATCACTGGTGAAGTTTCTGAAGATAATGTTAAGCTTGCAGACGGCAAATTAATCTTGAGCCGTGAAGGTGCAGAGCAACTATTGAAAGAAATCCAAGATTCTTTCGCTGCTGCAAAGTAATATTATTGCACAATTATATATTCGGATAGTGAATCGATTTTCTGTCCGTTAATGATAAAGGGTCTGACTAAAATGGTCAGACCCCTTTTTTTGACTAAATAAGTCAATCACTCTATATGATAAGCCGCATAGACTTCCCTTTTGGGCATGTCCCTGTCGACGGCCGCTAGTTTGATTGCATCCTTTGGTTTATTTCCTTGTTCAACATAATGATTTACGTGCTCCATTATCGACAAGTCTTTCCACCAGGCAGCTTTTTCTTCCTGTTCCTCAGCGCTTCCTTCAATGATCAGACAGAATTCCCCTCTAACCTCACCATTTTGGGTCCATTCCAGCAGTTCAGAAACAGTTCCCCTGATGAATTCTTCAAACCGCTTCGTCAATTCACGGCAAACCGCCATTCTCCGGTCACCCCATACTTGATGAATGAGCTGCAGTGTCTCTTTTAAGCGATGTGGGGATTCATAGAGGATCATGGTGGCTGACTGATACTTCAGCTGCTCCAACTCTTCTTTTTTATCTTTTTTATTCCGTTGAAGAAATCCATAAAAATAAAAGGGTTGTGTCGCAATGCCTGATGCAATCAATGCAGACAAAGCTGCATTCGCACCCGGTAAAGGGACGACAGTAATATCATGCTGCAGCGCCTCCGCGACGACTTCGTAGCCCGGATCTGAAATGGCCGGCATGCCCGCATCGCTGACCAGCGCGATTTTCTTTCCATCCTTCAGGGATTGAATCAGCTGTTTCCCGCTGGTTTCTTTATTATGTTCGTGGTAGCTCACCAGGGGTGTAGTAATCTCAAAATAATTGCAGAGCTTCTTTGTATTGCGGGTATCCTCCGCAGCAATCAAATCCGCTTCTTTTAAAATCCTTAGTGCCCGGTAGGTCATATCCTCCAAATTCCCAATGGGAGTCGGCACAAGGTAAAGCATCCCTTTGGACTCTTCTTGATCAAAACTTTTCTGAATCTGCATATGCTTCATCCGCCTCTATTAAGTATCGTTCCTCTTATATTCTCGTTAAAATTATTTTCCATAAAGGAGTTCATGGACTTCATCCGAATAAGTACTTCCCTCTTTATAAATATAAAGCGGAGGCAATACTTTCAAGTCTGGATTTCCATCTTTGATTCCTTCTATTAATATGGTGTTGGCTTCCTTGCCGATCCGCGGATAGACGAACCGCAGCCGCTTCGGTTCCAAACGGTATTTCCTCATTAATGTCATTATGTCCATTAAACGTCCAGGTCTATGGACAAAAGCAGCCTTCCCGCCTTGTTTCAACAACTGGCTGCTTACCTTGATGACATCTTCGAGCGTACAGAGGATTTCATGTCTCGCAATGGCCAAATGCTCATTCGGATTGATTTCTTCCTTTGAAGGGGTGACAAAGTAAGGCGGATTGCAGGTGAGAACTTCAAATTTACCATGGCCCAGCACTTGGGGCATATCTTTGATATCACCGTGAATCATTCTTATTTGTTCATCAAGCTGATTGTATGAAACACTGCGCTGTGCCATATCAAACAGCTTCGACTGAATTTCCACACCCGTGATGCTGGAGTTTGTCCTAGTACTCAATAGGAGCGGAATCACTCCATTCCCAGCGCAAAGATCGATAATATTCCCTTTCTTCAACTGAACAAATCGGGCAAGCAGGACTGCATCTATAGAAAAAGAAAAAACAGCAGGGCTTTGAATGATTCTTAAATTCTCTGCCAATAAGTAGTCTAATCGTTCTTCTCCTTTAAGCTCAACCATCCGTATCCTCATTCTCCTTAAGCATAAAATCTTTCCATTAAAAAAAGAGGGCTGTCCACCAGCCCCCATATGCGTTACTTTTTATTTAAAAAAGACAGGCAGAACAAACAATCTTCATCTTTTCGTGGACTACCAAAATGGACATTGCAGATATGGAACCCTTCTTGATAGAGACGTGCGAGATTATCATATCCCTCGCCGATATCAAGGTTGCGGTCATCAATTTCTTCAAGGCTTTTCTTGGATTCACTCGGCGACGGAGCCATTTTTGGATGTTCCGTCTGTTCGAGACGGCGGCGCAAATGCTCATTCTCCACCTGGAGCGAGTTATTTTCTTCGATAATCTGCGCCAGATGCTCCTTCAAAGACCCTAATTGTTTATATAAATGTCCGATTTGCTCTTCCATATTAATGACTGAATTAAATACTTCTTTTTTGTCCACTGGTTCCACCTCATTAATCTCTTGCTTGAATCGAAACCGCACCTTCATTCGCTAGTTCTTCCAACGTAAACTCAAGGACGCGCTCCTGCTCAGGCAGATCCACCTGAAGGACGCGCTCTAATATATTAAGGCCTACAACTTTCCCAGAACCTAATGGCGTTTTGATGATTTCGCCCAGATCAGGCAATTCTTCTTTCGCTGCTTCATACTCATCATTCTCGTATTTCAAGCAGCACATCAAACGTCCACACAGTCCAGAAATCTTGGTTGGGTTCAAGGAGAGATTTTGATCCTTCGCCATCTTGATGGAAACGGGTTCAAAATCCCCTAAAAACGTCGAACAGCAAAGCATGCGTCCGCATGGCCCTATTCCGCCAAGCATCTTCGCTTCATCACGCACCCCGATTTGACGGAGTTCTATTCTAGTACGGAAAATGGCAGCCAAATCTTTTACAAGCTCACGGAAATCTACTCGTCCATCCGCTGTAAAATAGAAAATTACTTTATTTCGATCAAATGTATATTCTACATCCACCAGCTTCATATCAAGCTGATGTTCAATGATCTTATCGCAGCATACTTCATACGCTTCCTTCGCTGCTGCTCTATTCTCATCTATAATCATACGATCCTTATGATCGGCAATCCTAATGACTTTTTTCAAAGGCAGGACCACATCATGTTCACCGACTTGTTTGCGTTCAACCACAACTTTCCCGTGTTCTACTCCGCGAGCCGTCTCAACAATCACGTAGCTGCCTTTTTCTACTGCAAAATCGCCTGGGTCAAAATAATAAATCTTGCCGGCTTTTTTAAATCGTATCCCTACTACTTCATACAAAAGAAGATCCCCCCTGCAATTCTAGCACAAGCTGTTCCATCAACAACTGAGGATTCATATTTGAATTTAATTTCCGTTTGGCTTCCAAAATGGCTGTCATTTGTTCCGATAACCGTCGGGCGGACGTCTGAAGGGCATCCGTTTCAAGCATTTGGCGATAATCCGGATAAACAATCTGTTCTCCCTTGCCTACTTGTATATATAGAAGATCCTTATAGATCAATAGCATTAATTCCAGTCCACGTTCAAGCTGCGGTTTCTCTTTAAAATGGTCAAACCAACCATCCTGTAAACCTACCATCGCCTGCAGCGGGCTTTTTTTAAGGCCTTCATATAATTTTAACACTATTTTTCTTGCTTGTGCAAACCACTCTTCATTGTTTAAATCAAGAGCTTCCTGGAAATTATTCGTGATGCTTGCCAAAAGCGGTGCAAAATGAGGATGTACCCCTTCTTGCTTAAGATTTTCTTTCAAAATAGAAGGCGGCAGCGGTTTAAAAGATATGAGCTGGCACCGCGATAAAATGGTCGGCAGGATGCGATGGGCCTGTTCAGTCAAAAGAATGGCAATGGTTCCTGAATGCGGCTCCTCCAGGAATTTCAACAGACTGTTTGCTGCATTGACGGTCATTTTGTCAGCATGTGAAATCATGTAGAGCTTTTTCTTCGACTCCACACCGGTTTTATTGAATTCAGCTTGAAGCTCTTGAATCTGGCCTTTCTTGATCGACAAGCCATCCGGCTCGATCATATGTACATCTGGATGGTTTCCATTTGTGATCCTCTTACAGTTTATACACTCATCACACGGAATATAATCCTTTGAGGGATGATCGCAAAAAATACTTTTGATCAATAGCGTCCCTGCATCCTTTTTTCCGGTTCCGCGCTCCCCTTCAAACAAATAGGCATGGGCAACACGGTCTTTTACCAGGCTGTTCTGTATCATTTTCATTGCGACGGGCTGAACCGACTGCAATTGTTCCCATGTCATCATCCTTACCACCACACCTTGAATCTAAGAATAAAGGGAAGAAAAAGATTCCCTATTAAAACTGATGAAACTGTTCTACCGGAAGGACGAATACTGTCGCACCGCCAACTTCCACTTCAACCGGATATGGAACATACGAATCAGCATTGCCGCCCATCGGCGAAACTGGTGCAATCAATTGATCCCTCGACTTGCAGCTGTCCTTGATCACTTGCAGTGCCTTCTCCACACGGATATCTTCCGTCCCGATCATAAATGTCGTGTTTCCTGATTTTAAAAACCCGCCCGTACTGGCCAATTTTGTCGCCCTGAAGTTATGATCGACCAAAGCCGAAGACAGTCGATTGCTGTCCTGATCCTGGACCACTGCCAAAATGAGTTTCATATACATTCCTCCTTGAACAAGTTATTTCCGATAGTATTCTATACCCCATTATATCAATAATTGATCGTGTATACATGTATTCTTCGGACCCGGCCCTAAAACCTGCAAAGCTTTGAAAAAAGCCTTGAAGCAGCTGTAAGCTTCAAGACTGTGAAAAACTACAATAATCCCTTTTGCACCAATAATTGCTCAAACTTCTTTGATGCAGCAAGATACACCTCTTCAAACGAAGCAGAAGCATCGATCCTGTGCATGCGGCCATGAAATTTCTCCAAGAGGATCTGGTAGCCCTTATACACCTTATGATGGAAGTCCAGTGCTTCCAAATCGAGCCGATTTACTTCTCTCCCCTTGTTCTTTTCAATGCGCTCAAGGCCGGCCTCAGGTGTGATATCAAAAAACAGCGTGGCATCAGGCATCATATCCTGTGTAGCAAACAAATTCATCTCATAGACTTCCTCGATGCCAAGGCCCCTTGCATATCCCTGATACGCCAATGAGCTGTCAATGAATCTGTCGCACAGGACAACCGCTCCCTTTTCCAGCGCAGGCTTCACCTTTTCTACTAAATGCTGCCTCCTTGCCGCCGCATATAGCAGCGCCTCAGTCCTCGCATCCATCTCTGTATTATCTTTATTTAAAATGATCTCCCTGATCTGCTCCGCAATCCGGATCCCGCCAGGCTCCCTGGTCAAAACGATATTGCATCCCCTTGCTGAAAAATCCTCCGCAAGCTTATTCAATATCGATGTCTTTCCAGCCCCTTCAGGACCTTCTCCCGTAATAAAAATACCGTTCATGCTCCAAACCTCCGGACTTTCCTAAAAACAAATGTTGTAATTCTAATAGTAACCCATTTACCTATTATCCTCAATAACAGCAATCAAGCCTTCCGACAGACGGTGGTCCCCCTGAAAGCGCGCCCCTGACTCCATATACATTTTCAGAGAATGAATCATCTCCCCCGTTACCTGCTCGCCAGGCATGAGAAGAGGGACTCCCGGAGGGTATGGGATCACCATTTTTGCCGAGATTCGACCAGCTGCTTCTTCGTATGGAACCCAGACGCTCGTTCCTTGATCTAGTTTTTTAAAAGAAAGAAGCTGCTCATGGAATGGATGTTGATACCCCTCTCTCACCACTTCCATCGCAAAATCTGATTCCCGTTTTTTGAAACTATTTTTAAACACATCGATTTTTTCCTCGAAATCCACTTTCTTGCCCTTTTTTAATAGAGGAAAAACAAACAGCACCTGGTAGGGATCCGCCATTTCCACATATATGCCTGCCTTCTCAAGCTCTGTCTGCAGTTCATACCCTGAATATCCTTCTGCCCTTATGGTGATCTTCAACGGATCCTGCCTCTCTCCATTGGAAAGTGCATGGATTCCTGGGATGCTGGTCAAATCTTTTACAAAGGCATCTTTCTGTTCAATTGCGTACAAAAGATCCTCGCCAGACATCGAAGACAAATAATGCCTCGCCGCATCCAATGAAGCCATGATGGGATACGATGGACTGCTCGACTGCAGTGCACCCAAGTAGAATTCAATCCTATCGATTGGCAGCCAGTCATGATTCACATGCAAAAAAGAACCCATGGTCATTGCCGGCAGTGTCTTATGTGCAGAATGAACAACTATATCCGCCCCAAGTTGAAGGGACGATTCGGGAAAAGGACTCCCCGCTTGAAAATGCGCACCGTGCGCCTCATCCACAAGCACATAAGACCCGTGATCATGCGCCATATCTATTAAACTCTTGATATCATAGGTCAGGCCATAATAATTCGGATAGGTGAAAATGCACGCCTTCACATCCGGAAACTTTTCATAAGCTGCTGCCAGTGAGGCAGACATCACTCCATCCCCTACATGCCAAGCTTCATTCAATGACGGTGAAAGATAGACAGGACGGACATTGGCCATCTTTAACGCATTCAATATCGACTTATGGCAATTCCGCTGAACAAAAACCGTATCTCCCTCTTCGCACACGCCTAAAATCATGGCGAGATTCCCGACAGTCGATCCATTCACCAGGAAATAACTCTTATAGGAACCATAAAGGGCCGTCAACAAATCCAGGGATTCCGCTATCGCTACTTCAGGAGAATGAAAATCATCCAACCCCGAAATCTCCGTCACATCGTACTTCAAAAACTCCTTAAACTCTCTATGTAAATGTTCCGGCAAAACCTCGCCATTCTTATGCCCCGGAACATGAAAAGATACTGTTCTTTTCGCAATATGCTGCACGAGTGCATCATATAATGGGGTTTGATTTTGATTCATTCTGTTTTCCTTTCTTTCTCCTCATTTCCTCTGATTGTACAATAGATCATTCAATGGCAAAAGAAAAACCAAGCTAATTTAACGAAGCTTGGTTTTAAGAATATATTTCAGGTGTCGTAATCTTCTTCAGCCGATCGATATAATATTTGTACTTGGGATCTCTCGTATCCGTCCGAACCATATCCTCTTCACATTCGGAACAAATAAAAGACGTGTAGAGATGAATCCCCTTTGCGCGCCGTTCATCGCAGACCACACAAACTTCCTCTAAGTATTGCTTAGAAACTGCTGCTCCCAAACTCCCCACCTCCATACCCTCTATTCTGGCCCGATAACCCCATTTGTATACACAATTATGAACATTTAAATGACCCGTTCCTTCAGTGTATGTAAGATTAATTTTGTCTGTGTTTGTCTTGAAAAGATTTATATGGGGAGAGACTTTTTAGTATTAAACTTGATTTACAGAATATCAAGGCGACAGCCTGGCAAATTGGATGGGTTTGGTCTTGGGGGGGCGTGTCGACTGAGCGCTCAATCGGCTATTGGGACAGTTCCATTGGAGGAGCCGAAATGGCCACTCGCGCATAAGAAGGGGATTTTGGCGCATAGCCCTCTCTGGCCGGCGCATAAGCCAGGTGGTTTCGCGCATAGGCTTCATGATTTGAATCATAAGCACTCATTTTTCGCGCATAGAGTCTATAGTGGGACAGAATTTCCGGTGTTTTCCCCTTAATTTTACTCGTTTACATCCATTTCAAGATGAGTTACCCCTTAATTACCGATAAAAGGGACAATTTGAATCATTTATAAGAACAAACCTGCTGTTATGGAGTGATTTTTTCTATGTTCTTTTGATCTTGCCGAATATCCAGGCGCCAGCCTGGCAAATTGAATGGGTTTGGTCTTCGAAGCTCCGACTGAGCGCTCAATCGGCTCATGTGTCAACCCCATTGGGCAGAAATTGGCCATTCGCGCATAAGGAGGGGATTTTGGCGCATAGCCCTCGCTGACCGGCGCATAAGCGAGGTGATTTCGCGCATAAACTTCATAATTTGAATCATAAGCAAGCATTTTTCGCGCATAGAACCTCTAGCGAGACAGAATTTCCGGGGTTTCCCCCTTCTTTTTCCTCGTTTACATCCATTTTAGGATGAGATACCCCTTAATTACCGATTAAAAGGGACAATTTGAATCATTTATAAGATCAAACCTGCTGTTATGGAGTGATTTTTTCTATATTCTCTTGATCTTGCCGAATATCCAGGCGCCAGCCTGGCAAATTTAAGGGGGTTGGTCTTCGAAACTCTGACTGAGCGCTCAATCGACTCATGTGACAACCCCATTGGGGCAGAAATTGGCCACTCGCGCATAAGGAGAGGATTTTGGCGCATAGCCCTCTATTGCCGGCGCATAAGCATGGTGATTTCGCGCATAGACTTCATAATTTGAATCATAAGCAGGCATTTTTGGCGCATAGAGCCTGTAGCGTGGGAGAATTTATGGTGTTTCCCCCTTCTTTTTACTCGTTTATATCCATTTCAAGATGAGTTACCCCATCATTACCGATTAAAAGGGACAATTTGAAGCATTTTAAAGTTCAAATCTGCCCCTTGGGGATGTTTTTCCCCTGTTCTCTTGATCTTGCCGAATATCCAGGCGTTAGCCTGGCAAATTGAATGGGTTTGGTCTTCGAAGCTCCGACTGAGCGCTCAATCGGCTAGACCCTTCTGCTTCCCTTCTACTCCTCGCCAATGAAATTTCTTCTTGGTAAGTTCCCGTATTCATCCTCGATTTTCCCTCCAGAAAACACAAAAAAAGCAGCCTCTCAGCTGCTTTTTTCCATTTGCCCGGCGACGTCCTACTCTTGCAGGGGGAAACCCCCAACTACCATTGGCGCTGAAGAGCTTAACTTCCGTGTTCGGTATGGGAACGGGTGTGACCTCTTCGCCGTAATCACCGGACATATTGAGAGTTTGTTCTCTCAAAACTAGATAAAGAGTAAGTGACAAGTTAAACCGGAATCAACCAAATGTGGTTAAGTCCTCGATCGATTAGTATCCGTCAGCTGCACACGTCGCCGTGCTTCCACCTCGGACCTATCAACCTGATCATCTTTCAGGGATCTTACTAGCTTGACGCTATGGGAAATCTCATCTTGAGGGGGGCTTCATGCTTAGATGCTTTCAGCACTTATCCCTTCCGCACATAGCTACCCAGCGATGCCTTTGGCAAGACAACTGGTACACCAGCGGTGCGTCCATCCCGGTCCTCTCGTACTAAGGACAGCTCCTCTCAAATTTCCTGCGCCCACGACGGATAGGGACCGAACTGTCTCACGACGTTCTGAACCCAGCTCGCGTACCGCTTTAATGGGCGAACAGCCCAACCCTTGGGACCGACTACAGCCCCAGGATGCGATGAGCCGACATCGAGGTGCCAAACCTCCCCGTCGATGTGGACTCTTGGGGGAGATAAGCCTGTTATCCCCGGGGTAGCTTTTATCCGTTGAGCGATGGCCCTTCCATGCGGAACCACCGGATCACTAAGCCCGACTTTCGTCCCTGCTCGACTTGTAGGTCTCGCAGTCAAGCTCCCTTGTGCCTTTACACTCTACGAATGATTTCCAACCATTCTGAGGGAACCTTTGGGCGCCTCCGTTACCTTTTAGGAGGCGACCGCCCCAGTCAAACTGCCCACCTGACACTGTCTCCCGCCCCGATAAGGGGCGTGGGTTAGAATTTCAATACAGCCAGAGTAGTATCCCACCGATGCCTCCACCGAAGCTGGCGCTCCGGTTTCAACGGCTCCTACCTATCCTGTACAAGCTGTACCAAAATTCAATATCAGGCTACAGTAAAGCTCCACGGGGTCTTTCCGTCCTGTCGCGGGTAACCTGCATCTTCACAGGTACTATAATTTCACCGAGTCTCTCGTTGAGACAGTGCCCAGATCGTTACGCCTTTCGTGCGGGTCGGAACTTACCCGACAAGGAATTTCGCTACCTTAGGACCGTTATAGTTACGGCCGCCGTTTACTGGGGCTTCGGTTCAGAGCTTCGCTTGCGCTAACCCCTCTCCTTAACCTTCCAGCACCGGGCAGGCGTCAGCCCCTATACTTCGCCTTGCGGCTTCGCAGAGACCTGTGTTTTTGCTAAACAGTCGCCTGGGCCTATTCACTGCGGCTCTCTCGGGCTTGCACCCTACCAGAGCACCCCTTCTCCCGAAGTTACGGGGTCATTTTGCCGAGTTCCTTAACGAGAGTTCTCTCGCTCACCTTAGGATTCTCTCCTCGCCTACCTGTGTCGGTTTGCGGTACGGGCACCATTGATCTTGCTAGAGGCTTTTCTAGGCAGTGTGAAATCAGGAACTTCGGTACTAAATTTCCCTCGCTGTCACAGCTCAGCCTTATGATGACAAGGATTTGCCTCATCATCAGCCTTGCTGCTTAGACGCGCATATCCAACAGCGCGCTTACCCTATCCTTCTGCGTCCCCCCATTGCTCAAACGATCAAGAGGTGGTACAGGAATATCAACCTGTTATCCATCGCCTACGCCTTTCGGCCTCGGCTTAGGTCCCGACTAACCCTGAGCGGACGAGCCTTCCTCAGGAAACCTTAGGCATTCGGTGGATGGGATTCTCACCCATCTTTCGCTACTCATACCGGCATTCTCACTTCTAAGCGCTCCACCAGTCCTTACGGTCTAGCTTCAACGCCCTTAGAACGCTCTCCTACCACTGACACCAACGGTGTCAATCCACAGCTTCGGTGATACGTTTAGCCCCGGTACATTTTCGGCGCAGAGTCACTCGACCAGTGAGCTATTACGCACTCTTTAAATGGTGGCTGCTTCTAAGCCAACATCCTGGTTGTCTAAGCAACTCCACATCCTTTTCCACTTAACGTATACTTGGGGACCTTAGCTGGTGGTCTGGGCTGTTTCCCTTTCGACTACGGATCTTATCACTCGCAGTCTGACTCCCAACGATAAGTCTTTGGCATTCGGAGTTTGTCTGAATTCGGTAACCCGATGAGGGCCCCTAGTCCAAACAGTGCTCTACCTCCAAGACTCTTCCGTTGAGGCTAGCCCTAAAGCTATTTCGGAGAGAACCAGCTATCTCCAGGTTCGATTGGAATTTCTCCGCTACCCACACCTCATCCCCGCACTTTTCAACGTGCGTGGGTTCGGGCCTCCATCCAGTGTTACCTGGACTTCACCCTGGACATGGGTAGATCACCTGGTTTCGGGTCTACGACCACATACTCAAAACGCCCTATTCAGACTCGCTTTCGCTGCGGCTCCGCCTCATCAGCTTAACCTTGCATGTAATCGTAACTCGCCGGTTCATTCTACAAAAGGCACGCCATCACCCATTAACGGGCTCTGACTACTTGTAGGCACACGGTTTCAGGATCTCTTTCACTCCCCTTCCGGGGTGCTTTTCACCTTTCCCTCACGGTACTGGTTCACTATCGGTCACTAGGGAGTATTTAGCCTTGGGAGATGGTCCTCCCAGCTTCCGACGGGATTTCACGTGTCCCGCCGTACTCAGGATCCACTCTGGAGGGAACGAAGTTTCAACTACAGGATTTTTACCTTCTCTGATGGACCTTTCCAGATCTCTTCGTTTACTTCGTTCCTTTGTAACTCCGTATAGAGTGTCCTACAACCCCAAGAGGCAAGCCTCTTGGTTTGGGCTATGTCCCGTTTCGCTCGCCGCTACTCAGGGAATCGCGTTTGCTTTCTCTTCCTCCGGGTACTAAGATGTTTCAGTTCCCCGGGTCTGCCTTCCATACCCTATGTATTCAGGTAAAGATACTGTTCCATTACGAACAGTGGGTTCCCCCATTCGGAAATCTCCGGATCAAAGCTTACTTACAGCTCCCCGAAGCATATCGGTGTTAGTCCCGTCCTTCATCGGCTCCTAGTGCCAAGGCATCCACCGTGCGCCCTTTCTAACTTAACCTATTTGACAATTTACATTGTCAGGTTTGATTTGCGTATGACTGAAAGTCATTCACCAAAAAAATTCTAAAGTGGCGATTCTCGGTTTATGTCACTTACTTACTTTATCTAGTTTTCAAAGAACAAACAAAATGGAACGTTCTTTCACTTTCGTGAAAAACGTTGGTGGAGCCTAGCGGGATCGAACCGCTGACCTCCTGCGTGCAAAGCAGGCGCTCTCCCAGCTGAGCTAAGGCCCCATATAAAGTTGAGTAAAGAATGGTGGGCCTAAGTGGACTCGAACCACCGACCTCACGCTTATCAGGCGTGCGCTCTAACCAGCTGAGCTATAGGCCCATACTCATACCTATTCAGATAGAATTGATCTATCAAAACTGAACAAAACAGAAACGGTCAACATCTTGTAAATATCCTTAGAAAGGAGGTGATCCAGCCGCACCTTCCGATACGGCTACCTTGTTACGACTTCACCCCAATCATCTGTCCCACCTTAGGCGGCTGGCTCCATAAAGGTTACCCCACCGACTTCGGGTGTTACAAACTCTCGTGGTGTGACGGGCGGTGTGTACAAGGCCCGGGAACGTATTCACCGCGGCATGCTGATCCGCGATTACTAGCGATTCCAGCTTCATGCAGGCGAGTTGCAGCCTGCAATCCGAACTGAGAACGGTTTTATGGGATTGGCTCGACTTTGCAGTTTTGCAGCCCTTTGTACCGTCCATTGTAGCACGTGTGTAGCCCAGGTCATAAGGGGCATGATGATTTGACGTCATCCCCACCTTCCTCCGGTTTGTCACCGGCAGTCACCTTAGAGTGCCCAACTGAATGCTGGCAACTAAGGTCAAGGGTTGCGCTCGTTGCGGGACTTAACCCAACATCTCACGACACGAGCTGACGACAACCATGCACCACCTGTCACTCTGTCCCCCGAAGGGGAACGCCCTATCTCTAGGGTTGTCAGAGGATGTCAAGACCTGGTAAGGTTCTTCGCGTTGCTTCGAATTAAACCACATGCTCCACCGCTTGTGCGGGCCCCCGTCAATTCCTTTGAGTTTCAGCCTTGCGGCCGTACTCCCCAGGCGGAGTGCTTAATGCGTTAGCTGCAGCACTAAAGGGCGGAAACCCTCTAACACTTAGCACTCATCGTTTACGGCGTGGACTACCAGGGTATCTAATCCTGTTTGCTCCCCACGCTTTCGCGCCTCAGCGTCAGTTACAGACCAAAGAGCCGCCTTCGCCACTGGTGTTCCTCCACATCTCTACGCATTTCACCGCTACACGTGGAATTCCGCTCTTCTCTTCTGCACTCAAGTTCCCCAGTTTCCAATGACCCTCCACGGTTGAGCCGTGGGCTTTCACATCAGACTTAAGGAACCGCCTGCGCGCGCTTTACGCCCAATAATTCCGGACAACGCTTGCCACCTACGTATTACCGCGGCTGCTGGCACGTAGTTAGCCGTGGCTTTCTGGTTAGGTACCGTCAAGGTGCGAGCAGTTACTCTCGCACTTGTTCTTCCCTAACAACAGAGTTTTACGATCCGAAAACCTTCATCACTCACGCGGCGTTGCTCCGTCAGACTTTCGTCCATTGCGGAAGATTCCCTACTGCTGCCTCCCGTAGGAGTCTGGGCCGTGTCTCAGTCCCAGTGTGGCCGATCACCCTCTCAGGTCGGCTACGCATCGTGGCCTTGGTGAGCCGTTACCTCACCAACTAGCTAATGCGCCGCGGGCCCATCTGTAAGTGATAGCCGAAACCATCTTTCAGCCTTCCTCCAGGAGGAGGAAGGAGTTATCCGGTATTAGCCCCGGTTTCCCGGAGTTATCCCAGTCTTACAGGCAGGTTGCCCACGTGTTACTCACCCGTCCGCCGCTGATATCAGGGAGCAAGCTCCCATCAATCCGCTCGACTTGCATGTATTAGGCACGCCGCCAGCGTTCGTCCTGAGCCAGGATCAAACTCTCCGAAAAATTGTTGGCTCAAAGCCACAAAGTTTCAAGCTTGATTAGCTCGATTTTTAAAACTTAAAATTTAACGTTGGCGTTTTGTTTTGTTCAGTTTTCAAAGATCAATGTCGCTTTCGTCTCTCAGAAGCGACTTTATTAATATACCATGTTCGCCGTGTTTGAGTCAACAACTTTTTAAAATAAATTTTTCATTTGTTTTTCAAAAGTGTTTCGTCATCAGCGACGTTTACTAATATACCAAGATACAAAGCTTCCGTCAACAGTTTTCTCATAAAAAGTTTCGCTTATTCTACATTTTGTTGAGACTTTCTTTTTCATTAGCGTTTTCCATTCGTATATATAGAAAGAAAAACAAAAAGCAGCTCCATGGCTGCTTTTAAAAATGCTCCTGCTTAATGTGGAAGGATCCAGAGCTGCAGTGCGGCCAGCCCCAGCATGCCAGGGATTCCTAAGAACCCTGATACAGATGAGGTTGCCAGATTGATGGGGACATGAAGGCCGATCTTGCTTCCGAAAGCATTGAGGAAAAATAAGAATAAGGCACCGATCATGATTTTAATGCAGGCTGTCCCAAGAAATTTAAAAGGTTTTGCCGCAGACCCCGAGGCGAGTAAAAACAGGATTAATCCGCATAGTACCGCAATAATGATAATTGGACTCAAAAAAATCTCCCCCAAATTACTCTTTGTATCCATTCTATGAAGGGATTGTCCAAAAAGAACTTTGGGAGAGAGATTATTTACTTCATGACGATATTACGATGTTTTACTTCTTTAAATAGAAAGAAATACTTGGCTTCTGCCAGTTTTGTCTGGCAGATGAGCTCTTCATTATAATCCGCGCTTAAATTGACCAGGGAGCGATGCTGGAACCAGTCCTGCTTCGCTTTCTCCATGCTGTCAATCAGCTTTTGATTATATTCTTTCCGCAGTTTCCCCTTTTTTCGAAACAAGATAGGCCACCTCGTATGTTTTAAACTTCTCTTCTTCCTTCTAATGCTTTGGATAAAGTTACTTCGTCCGCATATTCCAGATCTCCGCCGACCGGCAGTCCGTGGGCGATGCGCGTGACTTTGATCCCTGACGGCTTCAGCAGCCGGGATATATACATGGCCGTCGCCTCCCCTTCTATGTTCGGGTTGGTCGCTAAGATGACTTCTTGTACGGTTTCATCCTGCAGACGCTTCAGCAGATCCGGGATATTGATGTCTTCCGGCCCAATGCCGTCCATTGGAGAGATGGATCCATGAAGAACGTGGTATAGACCGCCGAACTCCTTCATTTTCTCCATCGCGATTACATCCTTTGGTTCCTGAACCACACAAATGACAGTGCGGTCCCTTCTCTGGTCCTCGCAGATGTAGCACGGGTCTTGATCTGTTATATGACCGCAGACGGAGCAGTAGCCCAAGTTTCTTTTGGCATCTACAAGGGCTTTAGCGAAATCAAGGACAGTATCTTCTTTCATACTTAACACAAAAAATGCCAGTCGGGCTGCTGTTTTCGGCCCGATTCCTGGCAATTTCATGAAGCTGTCGATCAGCTTGGATATTGGTTCAGGATAATGCATTCTATTTATTTCCCCCTACTACATTCCTGGAAGGTTCAATCCTTTAGTAAACTGTCCCATCGTTTGGTTTGTCAGTTCTTCCACTTGTTTGATTGCATCATTTGTAGCCGCTAAAACCAAATCTTGCAGCATTTCGATATCGTCTGGATCTACTACTTCTTCTTTAATATTCACTTCCAGGATTTCTTTTTGTCCAGAGATGACAACGGTCACCATGCCGCCGCCGGCAGTCCCTGTAATTTTCTTCGCGTTAAGCTCTTCTTGCGCCTCTGCCATTTTCTTTTGCATTTTTTGCATCTGTTTCATCATGTTTTGCATATTTCCCATTCCACGCATGATTCATTACCTCCAGTTATTTTAATATTAATCTTTTACTTCCAGTAAATCCGCTCCTACCAATTTCCTTGCTTCAGCAATGAACGGATCTTCTTCCGGGGCTGCCCCATCCTGTGAACCTTCTTCTCCTTGTCCATTCTGGATGAAGTCTTCCCTTATTTTCATCCACTGCTCTTCTGGAACGCCGATCGGCTGATAGGTGTTCCCTGTAAATTCTTGAAGAATGGCAGTGATCGTTTGTAAAAATATATGGTTATCCATGGCCATTTGACAATGGATTTCATATTTAAATTTAAGGACGAATGCTTCAGAGGATGCCGCAGCCGGCTCTGCATCGTTTAAGAGGGCTGCCTGAGACCGCATTTGACGCTGGTTGAGCATATCTAGCATATCTCCCCAGCGGCTCTTGATCAAACCGAGATCCTCCCTGGTTGCTTCTTTGAGGACCTTTTGGATTTTCCCTGCCTGTACTCTGAAACCTTTCGTACTGCGTGCTTGTTTTTTGGCAGGCGCGCTGCCCGCTTCAGACTGTGTTGGGACTGGGCCCTGTGCTTTCAGCTGCCTTAATTCATTTTCAAGCTCAGTAATCTTGCCAACGAGAGCCTGGTAATCGCCGCTGTCGGAGCCTGCCGCAGCTGCAGGAGCAGATGTTTGGCACAGCTTGACAAGGGATACCTCCAGATAGATCCTGGCATTGTTGGTGAATTTCATTTCCTGCTGGGTTTTATTCAAGGTGTCGATATATTCATATATCTGATGGGCCGGGATTTCTTCAGCTAGTGACTTAAATTCGTCATCCAGCAGGACCCGTTGGAGAGACTCTTCCAGATTTGGGGCTGTCTTATAAAGAAGCATATCCCTGAAGTATAGGATGAAATCTTCCGTAAATCTTGAAGGGTCTTTCCCGTGATAGATGAGTTCTTCGAGTGACATGATGGCAGTGGCTGTGTCCTTCTCGTGCACCGCTTTCGCCAACTTATTGAGGTAGGACTGTGCAACGGAGCCTGTCACTGTCAATGCATCATCAAGGGTGACACTTCCTTGGCTGAAAGAAATGGTCTGGTCAAAGAGGCTGAGCGCATCCCTCATCCCACCTTCAGCTGCACGGGCGATGATATGCAGGGCCTTTTCATCCGCTTCTACGGCGGATTCTTCTGCAATATGCTTCATCCATCCGACAATATCCTGAATCGTAATCCGCTTGAAGTCAAAGCGCTGGCACCTTGAAATGATCGTCAGCGGAATCTTGTGCGGCTCGGTAGTTGCCAGGATGAAAATGACATGCTTCGGTGGTTCTTCGAGCGTCTTCAACAAGGCATTGAAGGCCCCGATGGAAAGCATATGAACCTCGTCGATGATGTAGACCTTATAAGGCACCGAACTCGGCGCAAATTTTACTTTGTCGCGGATATCCCGGATTTCTTCTACACCATTGTTCGATGCTGCATCGATTTCGATGACATCGGAAATCGAGCCATCCGTGATGCCCCTGCATGAATCGCACTCATTGCAAGGCTCTGCCGTCGGCCCTTTCTCACAGTTCACAGCTTTGGCCAGTATCTTAGCCGCACTCGTCTTTCCTGTCCCCCTCGGACCTGAAAAAAGATAAGCATGAGATATCTTTTGCTGCAGGAGGGCATTTTGAAGGGTTTTCGTCACATGGCCCTGGCCGATGACGTCATGGAAAAACTGCGGTCTGAAGACGCGATATAAAGCTTGATAACTCATGCAATTCCCTCCTCCTTTAACTTAAACCATCATTTATATACATTCTACATTATAACGCATTCAAAATCGACTTTCCAAAGACAAAAAAACTCATCCGATTAAGATGAGTTTTGTTTAAGTATATAACTGCCGTGCACCTTCCGTCGACTGGCAACCATAAGCGTTACCCAAGCAGTTAGCTCGGCCCAGGCTGCCCTGCGGCACATGAGAGGGACCACTTAATGCTGCTTCCTTCCGGACCTGACATGGTTCATGGATTCTCATTGCGCAGGACCCAGACGTCAACACCACTTACTTGAGGCAGACCCTACAGTTAACCAGCCTCGGGAAGGGATTCAGCCTCGCTGGAGCGGATTGCGAGTACAGGGCTCCGCTATTTCCCCGCCTAGCACGGCAAAGTTGATACCATATTAAGTTGCGTCATCGCTGACACAAAATAAGTATACTAGCTCTTACAGAAAAAAGCAATGGTTATGGGATGTCAATTCCTTCATCCGGAGCCAATCCCAATTTTGCCAAACGCTTCTCTTCTTTTTTTCTTTTTCTAAGCTCTCTAAAGAAATCCGTGAGCAGGCTGCCGCACTCTTCCTCCAAAACCCCGCTTACGACTTGGCATTGATGATTGAATCGCTCATCCGTCAACAAGTTCATCAGCGTACCGGCACATCCGGCTTTAGGGTCCGCCGCACCGTAGACCACACGTTCCACTCTGGAAAGGATGAGGGCCCCGCTGCACATCGGACATGGCTCAAGGGTCACATACATCTCTGCCCCTTCAAGCCTCCATGTACCAAGCTTCTCGCATGCCTTTTCAATGGCGATCAGTTCGGCGTGCGTCACGGCGTTCTGTGTGGTTTCCCTTAAATTGTAGGCAGCAGAAATGATCTCCCCATCTTTGACAATGACCGCACCGATCGGGACTTCATTCAAGGCTTTTGCTTTTTCTGCTTCTTCTATGGCTTTCTTCATATAATATTCATCATTAAAATCCATATCGACTTATTAACTCCTTAATAAAATACATCCCCTCAATCCACACTAACAGCAAAGGAGTGTGAGCGAAAAATTGAAGGATTCCAATCCGAAATACGCGCTGCTGGTCATCGATATCATCAATCCATTTGATTTTGAACATGGGGCGGTCCTCGCCGGCCATACCGCCAAGATCGTACAGCCCCTTTCCCGATTGAAGCAGCAATGCAAGGAAAAAGATATACCGGTTATCTATATTAATGACCATTATAATCTATGGCAGGCCAATTTAGAAACCATCTATCAAAAATGCCTGAACGATCAAAATGAAACAATTCTATCCCATTTAAAGCCTGGGCCGGATGACTACTTTCTCATCAAACCGAAGCACTCCGCATTTTACGGTACTGCCCTTAATACCCTGCTGTACCACCTTGGGGTCAAATCCTTGATTCTGACTGGGATCGCCGGCAACATCTGCGTGCTTTTCAGCGCGAACGATGCCTATATGCGTGAATATACGCTCTTTGTCCCGTCCGACTGCCTGGCTTCTGTCGCTGAGGAGGACAATCAGTATGCACTGAGAATGATGGAAAATGTCCTGCAGGCCAACGTACAGGAATCCAAAATAATTATTGAGCAATATTTGTAAATCCGAATGTATTCGAATCTCCCTCATAAAATGTCTATAGTGAACACTACAGGCAAGGGAGGAATCAACTATGCAGATACATGTGGTACGGCAAAACGAAACGTTGTATAGCATTGCACAAACGTTCGGGACGACTGCACAGGATATCATCGAAGCCAATGAGGTTCCGAATCCCCGTAATTTAGTAGTAGGACAGACACTGGTCATCCCGATTGCTGGAAGCTTTTACTGGGTGCAGCCGGGCGACAGCCTATTCTCAATTGCAAGGAAATTCAATATCCCGGTGGCAGAATTGGCAAGAATCAATAATATCAGTCCAAACCAGCCGCTCAGGACGGGATTCAGATTGTATATCCCGCCAGGAAAAAAAGAAAAGGCCGAGTTTAACGGTTATGTAGAGCCGTTCGGCAAGACTGTGCCTAAAAACCTGGAAGACAGCGCCAGGGAAGCTGCGCCTTATCTGACTTATCTCGCCCCTTTCAGCTTCAGGGCCAAACGCAACGGCTCACTTGAAGAGCCCCCACTCGGCAATTTGCCGGCCATCGCCAAGGCAAATAAAAATGTCATGATGATGGTGATTACCAACCAGGAAGAAGGCCAGTTCAGCGACGAATTGGGCCGCATCCTCCTGACCAATCAAAATATCCAGACGCAATTCTTAAACAATATCGTAGCTACAGCAAAAAAATATGGCTTCCGTGATATCCATTTTGACTTTGAATATTTAAGGCCGCAGGATAAGGAAGCCTACAACCAATTTCTGAGACGGGCAAAAAAGCGTTTTTCTCAGGAGGGTTGGCTGATTTCCACAGCCCTTGCCCCAAAGACATCTGCCGGACAAAAAGGCAGATGGTATGAAGCGCATGATTACAAAGCGCACGGGGAAATCGTGGATTTTGTGGTGATCATGACGTATGAATGGGGATACAGCGGAGGTCCGCCAATGGCCGTTTCACCGATTGGGCCTGTCCGAAAAGTCCTCGACTATGCTGTGACAGAAATCCCGCCTTCTAAAATCTTGATGGGGCAAAACCTTTATGGCTATGATTGGACTTTACCATTTGTTCCTGGCAGGGATACGGCAAAGGCCGTCAGCCCGCAGCAGGCCATACAGCTTGCAGCCAAATATAATGTCCCCATCGCCTATGATCAAAAGGATCAGGCGCCACACTTTGACTACCAGGATGAAAAAGGGAAGAAACATAAAGTATGGTTCGAAGACGCCAGGTCCATCCAGGCTAAATTCGATTTAATCAAAGAATTGAAGCTCAGGGGAATGAGCTACTGGAAACTCGGTCTCTCCTTCCCTCAAAACTGGCTGCTGATTGTCGAAAATTTTGATGTCGTGAAGAGATAAGTGGAAAAACTGCTGCTGATATCAGGCAGCTTTTTTTATTGGGAAAGAAATTATTTAATTTTACTTTGTGATATTTTCGAAAAAAGCTTATCGACATCCAGCTCCAGCGCCTAGCCCCTCGAGTCATAAGCCGCACCTCTGCGGAAATCAGGATTTCCTTCGAGATCCGTCTTATGCTGGTCGGGACTGATCGAGGCGCTTCCGCTTTTTTTATTGTCCAGGAAATTAAAAGTTTCCATGCCCTGCCCATTGGATGTTGTGTTAAAATATGACTTGCCGCTAATTATATTAGTTCGTTTATGAAATCATTTTATTATAGATACCCGAGGAGGACATCGGATGGAACGATTACCTTTCATCACCGTTGAAGGGCCGATCGGAATTGGCAAGACTTCACTCGCTAAAGCCATTTCCGAACATTTTCACATGCATTTTTTAAAAGAAATAGTAGACGAGAATCCATTTTTGGACAAGTTCTATGAGAATATTGATGAGTGGAGCTTTCAAACGGAAATGTTTTTCCTCTGCAATCGCTATAAGCAATTGGAGGATATTCAAAAGCATTACTTAAATCAAAACAAACCGGTAGTGGCCGATTATCACATATTCAAAAACCTTATTTTTGCACAGCGCACCCTTCAAGATGGGCAAGCTGAGAAATACTTGCAGATTTACAACATCTTGACTGGCGACATGCCGCGTCCGAACGTCGTCATTTATCTGAATGCCAGCCTGGACACACTTCTGGCAAGGATCAAAATGCGTGGCCGGGAATTCGAAAAGAAAATCAGCCCGCTTTATATGGAACAGCTTTCATCCGATTATGACCAATTCATGGATCATTTCGAAAAAGCTTATCCAGATGTACCTGTTCTGCGTTTTAACGGGGACGAAATGGACTTTGTCAAAAATAAAAGCGACTTGGATACCATCTTGGAGACATTAACGAATACAATCAATAAAGGAGTACAATACAATGGATCTTCGCAATAAATACGGAATTCCTTCCAACGCAGTCATCACGATTGCCGGAACAGTAGGTGTAGGAAAATCCACAATGACCAATTCGTTGGCCAATGCGCTTGGCTTCCGCACATCTTTCGAAAAAGTCGATACCAATCCATATCTGGATAAGTTTTATCATGATTTCAAGCGATGGAGCTTTCACTTGCAGATTTACTTTTTAGCAGAGCGCTTCAAGGAGCAAAAGAGAATCTTTGAATACGGAGGCGGCTTCATCCAGGACCGCTCCATCTATGAAGATACGGGCATCTTTGCCAAAATGCACTACGAAAAAGGCAACATGTCTGAAATTGACTATGATACGTATAAGAGCCTTTTCGATGCAATGGTCATGACGCCTTACTTCCCTCATCCGGATCTGCTCATCTATTTGGAAGGATCCATTGACGATGTATTGGACCGCATCCGTTTACGCGGCCGTCCAATGGAGCAGCAGACGCCTGTTGAATACTGGAGAGAAATGCACCTGCGCTACGAGAACTGGGTCAATTCCTTCAATGCGTGCCCTGTGCTGCGCCTGAATATCAACGAATACGATTTAATGAATGACGAAGCTTCCATCGAGCCGATCATTGAGCGAATCGGATACTTCATGAAGCAGACGCAGGCTTTGAAAAAATAACAAATCCTACAGCTGTTTTCCTTTAACAAGGAAGGCAGCTTTTTTAATTCATAATAAAAGAATAAAAGTAAAAAGAGCCGCCATCTTTCGGCCGCCCTAAAAAATCAACAAATATAAAAAATCCACTGCCGGAAGCAGTGGATTCAAACATCTCCAATTTATGCGCTATGGTTGTTTTTAAATCAATGGCGGAGGAAGAGGGATTCGAACCCCCGCGCGGTGTAACCCGCCTGTCGGTTTTCAAGACCGATCCCTTCAGCCGGACTTGGGTATTCCTCCGTATCGACAAGAACTAGAATAACATGTATTCATTTCTCTGTCAACAAATTATATTAAAATTATTTTGGGGAAGAGAAACCCCTTCCCCATCAATCTTTATTTTACTTAATTACTTCTTTATTTCCCATATATGGACGTAAAACCTCAGGAATCACGATCGTTCCATCCTCTTGCTGATAGTTCTCAAGGATCGCTGCAACTGTACGTCCAATTGCCAATCCAGAACCGTTCAACGTATGAACATGCTCAGGCTTGCCATTCATTTCTCTGCGGAAACGGATATTTGCACGGCGTGCCTGGAAGCTTTCAAAGTTACTGCAAGAAGAAATTTCACGATAGCTGTCATAGCTAGGAATCCATACTTCAATATCGTATTTCTTCGCTGCTGTGAATCCTAAATCAGCAGTACACATGCTCAATACGCGGTAAGGAAGGCCCAAAAGCTGAAGAACTTTTTCTGCATGGCCAGTCAGCTTTTCAAGTTCCGCATAAGAATCCTCCGGTTTAACAAACTTCACTAGCTCTACTTTGTTGAATTGATGCTGACGGATAAGTCCGCGTGTATCACGGCCTGCAGATCCTGCCTCAGAGCGGAAGCATGCACTGTATGCCGCATAGTTGATCGGCAGCTGCTCGCCATTCAAAATTTCATCGCGATGCAGGTTCGTTACCGGCACTTCTGCTGTCGGAATCAAGAAATAATCTTCGCTTTCAATCAAGAATGCATCTTCTTCAAACTTAGGAAGCTGACCTGTGCCTGTCATGCTTGTACGGTTTACCATATATGGAGGGATGACTTCCTGGTAGCCGTGCTCCTCAATATGAAGATCAAGCATGAAGTTCATCAATGCACGCTCTAATCTTGCGCCAAGCCCCTTATAGAATACGAAGCGGCTGCCTGTTACTTTTCCGGCGCGTTCAAAATCAAGGATCCCAAGATCTGTTGCAAGATCCCAGTGCGGCTTCGGCTCAAAAGAAAAACCAGGAAGCTCTCCCCACTTGCGGACTTCTACGTTGTCATCTTCTGTTGCACCGATTGGCGTGCTTTCATGCGGGATATTCGGAATGGATAAAAGAAGGTGATTCAACTCTTCTTCTACTGCACGCAACTGGTCATCCAACCCTTTGATTTCTGCCCCTACATCCTTCATCTCAACGATCAATGCTTCAGCATCCTGCTTTTCCCTCTTTAATTGGGCAATTTGTTGAGAAACTTCATTTCTTCTGCTTTTCAGCTCTTCTGTTTTCACAATCAATTCACGGCGCTTATGATCCAATTCCTCAAATTTACCGAAGTCGGTTAAGTCCTCCCCGCGGTGCTGCAGCATTTCTTTCACTTCTTCAAAGTTAGCCCTTAAGTATTTAATATCCAGCATCTTTCTTCCTCCTAATTGTTTTTTTGACAACAAAAAAGCCCTCATCCCTGGAAAGGGACGAGAGCTACCCGCGTTGCCACCCTAATTGAAAACAGGAACTTTCCCTGCTTTCCTCTTGCATCCATAACGGTTTTCAACCGAAAGCACCTACTGGCACAAGCCGTGTTCAGCACTTTACTCAAGGACGGATTCACAAGCAATGTCCATCGGTTTCCACCAGCCACCGACTCTCTTTTAGAACAAAAACCTGCTACTGCTTCCTATCAACGTTTTGCTTATTAAAATTTATACATTAATTTACTATAATTATGGAGCAATTTCAACCATTTTATGCAAATTGTTTTGATTTCGCCTCTTCGACCATTTTGACGAAGTATTGAGTCAGGCGATGATCATCGGTCAATTCGGGATGAAAGGAACATCCTAAAAATTGACCTTCCCTTGCTGCGACGATCCGATCTTCATATTTAGCTAAAATCTCCACATTCTCTCCTGCTTTTACGATATGCGGAGCACGGATGAAGACCGCCGTGAAGTCGTCTGCAACTCCTGCTATGGCAAGGTCTGCTTCAAAGCTTTCCTTTTGGCGCCCGAAGGAATTCCGTTCAACCGTGATGTCCATGACGCCGATATGAGGCTCTTTATAATCTACAATATACTTTGCCAAAAGAATCAAACCGGCGCACGTTCCGAACATCGGCTTCCCTTGTTTGGCAAAATCTTTTAGATGATCCATGAAGCCGTATTTATCAATCAGCTTGCGCATTGTCGTACTTTCGCCGCCGGGGATGATCAGTCCATCCACTTCACTCAGCTGCTCCACCTTTTTAATGACAGCTGCTTCCGCCCCTGACTCTTCGATGGAACGGACATGTTCCCTTACAGCTCCCTGCAGGCCCAATACTCCGATTTTCACCACTACTGATCCACTCCTTACCAGCCGCGTTCCTGCATGCGCATTTCAGGTTTCAATGTAGAGATTTCAATCCCTTTCATTGCTACCCCTAAATCTTTTGACAGCTCTGCAATTAACTTGTAATCCTGATAGTGAGTGGTAGCCTCTACAATGGCTCTCGCAAACTTTGCAGGATTCTCAGACTTGAAGATTCCGGATCCAACGAAAACGCCGTCAGCCCCGAGTTCCATCATTAGTGCTGCATCTGCAGGGGTTGCAATGCCGCCGGCTGCAAAATTAACGACCGGTAAACGGCCTTGACGCTTGATTTCAAGAAGGATTTCATATGGAGCCCCAAGAAGTTTTGCTTCAGTCATCAATTCATCTTCATTCATGCTGACTACTTTACGAACTTGGGCATTCACTTTACGCATATGACGAACAGCTTCAACAATGTTTCCTGTACCCGGCTCGCCTTTTGTACGAAGCATAGAGGCGCCTTCACCGATGCGGCGTGCTGCTTCACCAAGATCGCGGCATCCGCAGACAAATGGAACGGTGAAATCTTTTTTATTCAAGTGAAATTCTTCATCAGCAGGTGTTAAAACTTCACTTTCATCAAGATAATCGACTCCCATAGCTTCCAAAACACGAGCTTCGACGATATGGCCGATGCGTGCTTTTGCCATGACTGGAATCGTTACGGCTCCCATTACTTCCTCAACGATTCGCGGGTCAGCCATACGTGCTACTCCGCCAGCTGCACGGATATCAGATGGCACACGCTCCAATGCCATAACGGCTACAGCGCCTGCTTCCTCTGCAATCTTCGCTTGTTCAGCATTGACAACGTCCATGATGACGCCGCCTTTTTGCATTTCTGCCATCCCTCTTTTAACACGGTCAGTACCTGTTTTCATTCTGTTCGTCCCCCTTTTTATATGTAAGCGCAGAAATAATCCTGCCTTCCAAAAATATGACTAAAACACTAGGAATTATGATTCCCCACAATGCTAAATAAACAATAAAAAAAGCCTTCTGTCAAGACAGATAGGCTTTTTTCAATATATAGGCTTTACTTTCATATTACAACTTCAAAGATTAGAACCAGCCTTTGATCGTGGATGTGATCCCATGCCAGATATCTCCGAAGAATCCGCCGATTGCACGCATGGAAAGGACAAACCAGTTTGCTTTTTCAACTGCATCTTTTGTCACCATGGACACTTTCGTATCGGACTTTCCTGTATTCGGGAGGTATCCAAGATCATTTTTCTCTTTAGAATCAACCGTAATATACCCAACCTCTTCACCTTTTTTAACTGGTGCAGTCAGTTTGCCGTCTTTCGTCAATTTCTTCTTATCCAAGACAACTTTCGGCTTATATTGATTTTCTTTGCCATTTTCGACAACTATTTTCAACGGTTTATTCGTTTGGATCTTTACGGATTTTTCTTTCCCTTTATCAACAGGGATTGTTTTATTGCTTTTCAAAACGCCATTTTTCGGAAGTACTTCTTTAATGGAGAAATTTGAAAAAGCATAGTTCATGATTTTTTCAGTTTCATTGAATCGGGCAGTATAAGAATCAACAGTTGGATCATGTTTCACATTCATGACGACTGAAATGAAGCGGTTGCCGTTTCGTTCCGCAGTTCCAGTAAAACAAGGGCCCGCAAGGTCAGTTGTACCTGTTTTCAGACCATCTAATCCTTCATAGTAAACTTTTGAATTTGGATCGAGCATCTTGATCCAGTTATTCATCTTGAATTCATCTTCCGTACCTTCAGCAAATTTCATCGTAGGCACGCTGGAAGTTTCCAATACTTCCGGATAGTCATTGATCAAGCGGTATGCTAACGTCGCAACATCCTTCGCTGACATGACATTCTCGTCTTCCGGACCGCCTACAATCTGCAAGTCGTATCCTGGTCCTTTGTAGTCGCGATTGTTCAGACCTGTGGCATTCACGAATTTATAGTTTTTCATACCAAGCTCTTTCGCTTTATCGTTCATCATCTTGACGAAATTTTCGTTTGTTCCGCCGATGATTTGACCGATCGCAATGGCAGCTGCATTTGCAGATTCGATTGCCATGGCATGATATAAGTCCTCAACGTTATATTGTCCGCCATTTCTTAAAGGGACATTACTAAGGGACGTGTTATGGGACAATCCAGAGATATCAGCGGATACCGTATACTTTTGATCCCATTTTACTTTTCCTTCTTTAATAGCTTCAAGCAGCAAGTACTCAGTCATCATTTTCGTCATACTTGCGATTCCAAGGGAAGTATCAGCATTTTTTTCAAAAAGGATTTTACCGGTGCTTGCTTCGACAAGGATGGCCGCATCTGCATTCACATTGATGGCAGCACTAGCAGCATCCGCCGGCTTTTGGACTAGGCCCAATGCCATAATTAAAACCATTAGACAAACAAAAGTCTTTTGAAACATGATTCTTTTCACTTTTTTACCCTCCAACTCATTAAATGCACTTCCGCTATTTTAACATAGTTAATTAGCGTTGAGTAGACAGCTTATGTACCTAAACGACAACAAAAAATGGCAGGAAAGTACTATTCAGTCACTTTCCTGCCACATTTATTAAGATAATGAGTAATTTGGTGCTTCTTTCGTGATTTGTACATCATGCGGATGGCTTTCACGAAGGCCGGCACCCGTCATTTTGATAAACTGTGCATTTTCTCTGAGCTCTTGAAGATTCTTCGTTCCGCAGTAGCCCATTCCTGAACGCAAACCGCCGATCAACTGATAGATTGTATCAGACAATGGTCCTTTATAAGGAAGTCGTCCTTCAATCCCTTCAGGAACAAACTTCTTCGCGTCTTCCTGGAAGTATCGGTCTTTAGAACCCTGCTCCATCGCGCCGACAGAACCCATTCCTCTATACACTTTGAAACGTCTGCCTTGGAAGATTTCTGTATCCCCCGGACTTTCGGAAGTACCGGCTAACAAGCTTCCGAGCATGACCACATGTCCGCCTGCAGCCAATGCTTTTACAACATCACCTGAGTACTTGATTCCACCATCGGCAATCACGGCCTTTCCTAGCTTCCGGGCTTCACTAGCACAATCATAAACGGCAGTGATCTGAGGAACCCCTACTCCTGCAACAACACGTGTAGTACAAATGGAGCCTGGTCCAATCCCTACCTTTACAACGTCTGCTCCAGCTGCAATTAAATCTCTTGTAGCTTCTGGAGTCGCCACGTTTCCTGCAATGATATTCAGTTCCGGATACGCGGCCCTAATCTCACTGACTGTATCTAAGACGCCTTTTGAATGTCCGTGGGCTGTATCCACGACGATGGCATCCACATTTGCTTTCACAAGCATCTCGACACGCTTCATGGTATCCTTTGTCACACCGACAGCAGCTCCGACGAGAAGTCGTCCTTGACTGTCTTTTGCGGAGTTCGGAAACTCAATTACCTTTTCGATGTCTTTAATGGTGATGAGTCCTTTTAACACTCCATCATTATCGACAATCGGCAATTTCTCAATTTTATATTTCTGGAGGATCTTTTCAGCATCCAACAACGTGGTGCCTACTGGTGCTGTAACTAAATTTGCTTTTGTCATAACCTCTTCAATCGGAATCGAGTAGTCCTGAATGAATCGAAGATCGCGGTTGGTAATGATCCCTACCAACTTCTGTTCCTCTTGATTATTGACGATTGGAACGCCGGAAATGCGATATTTCCCCATTAAATGTTCAGCATCAAATACCTGATGCTCAGGAGTTAAAAAGAAAGGATCTGTAATAACGCCGCTTTCCGAACGCTTTACTTTATCCACCTGTTCAGCTTGCTGTTCTACACTCATATTCTTATGAATGACCCCAAGTCCACCCTGGCGAGCCATGGCAATCGCCATCTCAGCCTCGGTTACCGTATCCATCCCTGCACTGATGATCGGGATGTTCAACTTCAACGTATCTGTCAAAGACACACTTAAATCAACATCACGCGGCAATACTTCTGATTTAGCAGGCATTAATAAAACATCATCAAAGGTTAATCCTTCTTTTGCAAATTTAGTTTCCCACATTTTCTTTTCCCTCCTGGTCCGAAAATATTATTAGTAGGTTATCAATTGGTTAAAATACTGTCAAGGCAATAGAAATATTTTAGATTTTTCAATTTATTCGGAGGTTTAAAATAGTGAATGAACATACAACAAGGTGGGATTACTTAACGAATTTCCAATCATCTGTCCACTCTCAGCGCTTCCTATCAAAATGCTATGAAAAGGCCCAATTAGATAAAGCCGATGCACAAAGCTATAATAATTCCTATTCCTTCATTTATTATTTGGAACATGGCCGATTATATGTAGACCAGGCAGAACAATGCCCCATCTATATAAAACCGATTTTATTGTTTTACGGACTGGTAAATCTCATCAAAGCCTGCCTTCTGACAGTAGATCCATTCTACCCAGCGACAACCGGGGTCCTTGCCCACGGACTTTCCTCAAGAAAAAGAAAAAAGCGAAATTACTTTTTCTTTCAGGATGAAGTCAAAATCCAAAAGAATGGTCTTTTCTCTCACTTTTCCCATCAAATGTTCCACGTGAAACATTTGGAAGGAGATAAATTGGTGATGGGAAACCTACTCAAGCAAATTCCTGAGCTGGATGAGGCATTTAAATTTATCAGAGGTGCAGAGAACTTCTATAGGCTGGAAAAATCTGATGAGACATATAAGCTGCCTTCGAATTTACCTGGCCAATATAAAATGTCTGATAGCGAATTTAAAGAGTATCTGTCCAGTAAGAACAATGGCATCCAGTGGCTGCAAGACCGCGAATTAGCTTTTAGTTTGAATGCCCCTTCACTGGTTCCATTCTTTGCCCCTTTTCGATATGACATCTACACCAATACATTATGTCTTTCCCGCGAACAGTCCGAAGATGATGCCCTATCTGAACTGATTATTTACTATGCGCTACTCTACAATTTAAGCATGATTGCCAGATACGAAACTGAGTGGTGGAGTGAATTGATTAAACATACACCTAATCAGGATTTCCCGTTAATTACAAAGTTTTTATCGATATCCCAGAATAAGATACCATTATTGATATCGGATTATTTGAGGTGTGTTGAGGCTGGTCTTGAGTAAGATTTGATTCAGATGGGGGAAAGTGAAGCAGCTGGGTGGCTGCTTTTTCTTTATTGGGGTGATAGCAGGTTTTACTTTATAAAGATGCCGATGGGTTTGTGCATTTATGTGGGTGGCTACAATTATCAGTGACCTCTCATTAGTGGGATTCTAACTGCTCTTGATTTTGCCGAATATCCCAGGCGAATAGCCTCGCAAATTGGATGTGTTTAGTCTTAAGTAGTCGCGTTGACTGAGCGCTCAATCGTCTCTTGGGAGAAACCCCATTGGAGCCGAAATGGCCACTCGCGCATAAGGAGGGGATTTTGGCGCATAGCCCTCTCTGGCCGGCGCATAAACTAGTTGGTTTCGCGCATAGGCTTCATGATTCGGTTTGACCCCCTAATTCCTGACGTTTACTTCAAGAATCTGGTCCATTCTTAGTTTCTTATTTTTTGTCCTTTCCTTCTTCACTTTTTATGAAAAGTGAAGAAGGAAAGGACATTGCTTGTTAAAGTTTTAAAGACATTTCTTTTGGGAAACCAATATCTTTGTATTTTTCTCGAAACTTTGTAGGCGACATTCTTCCGAGGCTGCCATGATATCTGCGATGGTTATAAAATTCTATGAAGTCATCAATTTCATAATAGGCCTCATCGAAATAGCTGAATTCAAATCGTCTGAATATATCACGCTCTAAAATACTAAAAAAAGATTCGATATATGCATTGTAGTTTGGTGATCTTGGTGGAATCCTTTCATGAAAAATGTTATTTACCTCACAAAATTCACCAAATAAGTTACTAACAAATTGAGGTCCATTATCAGTTCTGATTACAATACAATGCTCATTCGTTTCCTCTAAAACCTGTAAACTACGCCTTATAATAGCTTCATTTAGCATGCCGGTTATATCCTTGGCTGTACATTTCGGTCCTCGGTAATACCCAACGATGGCACGATCAAAAACATCAATAGCACACGCTACAAAGAAAAACCTTCGGCTTTCTGAAATAGAACCGTATTTGATATCCAGTTGCCATAGTTGATTAGGACCCGTGATGTGTCGATTGCGGACCAACCGTTTTGGATACTTAGGGTTACCCGTTCGCTGAGGAAGGAGAATACCTAATTTCCTACATAACCTAGCTACCTTTTTATGATTGATTTGAAGATCATGTTCATCCTTAAGTAATTGAGTCAAGTTCTTTACACCATATGTGGCACCGTCTCCCTCAACGGCCTCCATCAAGAATTCCTCAATCTGCTCATCTGAAATAATTTCCCCGGAGTTTTTCTTAGAATATCCCGGGATAGGGCGCCCTCTTTTCTCCTCGTTATCAACAACCTCTTCAGTACCATTGTGGTAGTAATAAAGGGACCTGTTCACTCCTGTTATCTCCGATAGCTTAGAAATTCGAAACCCCTCCTTTGCCCATAGTCGAACCTCTTCTAAGACCGCTAGGGCCGGTATTGGGTTTTTTTTAGTAAGTTTCTAAGCATCGCAACTTCAAGTTCTTTTTCACCAAGTAGCTTCATGGCCTGTTCATATTTTGCTTTTAATTCTTCTTTAGAGGGTTCAGTTGATAAAATAGCCGAAGCTGGATCCTCCATTTGGTCACGTACTTCATCCTCATACACCTTAACCCATCTCGCCAAAGTAGAACGATCAACACCAGCACTACGCGCAATGGATGAGTAATTGCCATTTTCCAGTGCCATTCGAACATACTTTTTTTTAACTTCTTCAAGAGCTTCAAACTTCTTATATGACACTTAAAGTCCCCTCCCTACTTCCTGAGTTTTTCTTGATTCTAGTGTACTGTTTCCAATACAAAAGTGTCCAAAGGAATTAGGGGGTCGTAGAGGATTTGAATCATAAGCAGGCATTTTTGGCGCATAGAGCCTGTATCATGGGAGAATTTATGGTGTTTCCACCTTCTTTTTCCTCTTTTACATCCATTTCAGGATGAGTTACCCATTAATTACCGATTAAAAGGGACAATTTGAAGCATTTATAAGATCAAATTTGCTGTTATGGAGTGATTTTTTCTATGTTCTCTTGATCTTGCCGAATATCCAGGCGATAGCCTGGCAAATTTAAGGGGTTTGGTCTTCGAAGCTCCGACTGAGCGCTCAATCGGCTATTGGGACAGTTCCATTGGAGAAGCCGAAATGGCCACTCGCGCATAAGGAGAGGATTCTGGCGCATAGCCCTCTCTGACCGGCGCATAAGCATGGTGATTTCGCGCATAGGCTTCATAATTTGAATCATAAGCAGGCATTTTTCGCTCATAGAGACTTTAACGAGGGACAATTTCTGGTGTTTGCACCTTCTTTTTCCTCGTTTACATCCATTTCAGGATGAGATACCCCTTAATTACCGATAAAAGGGACAATTTGAATCATTTATAAGAACAAACCTGCTGTTATGGAGTGATTTTTTCTATGTTCTTTTGATCTTGCCGAATATCCAGGCGTTAGCCTGGCAAATTGAAGGGGTTTGGTCTTCGAAGCTCCGACTGAGCGCTCACTCAGCTAGACCCTCCAGCTTCTGCTTCCCTTCTACTACTCTCTAATGAAATTTCTTCTTAGCGAACTCCCTAATTCATCCTCGATTTCCCCTCCAGAAAACACAAAAAAAGCAGCCTCTCAGCTGCTTTTTTCCTTTTGCCCGGCGACGTCCTACTCTTGCAGGGGGAAACCCCCAACTACCATTGGCGCTGAAGAGCTTAACTTCCGTGTTCGGTATGGGAACGGGTGTGGCCTCTTCGCCGTAATCACCGGACATATGAGAGTTTGTTCTCTCAAAACTAGATAAAGAGTAAGTGACTGTTAAACCGGAATCAACCAAATGTGGTTAAGTCCTCGATCGATTAGTATCCGTCAGCTGCACACGTCGCCGTGCTTCCACCTCGGACCTATCAACCTGATCATCTTTCAGGGATCTTACTAGCTTGACGCTATGGGAAATCTCATCTTGAGGGGGGCTTCATGCTTAGATGCTTTCAGCACTTATCCCTTCCGCACATAGCTACCCAGCGATGCCTTTGGCAAGACAACTGGTACACCAGCGGTGCGTCCATCCCGGTCCTCTCGTACTAAGGACAGCTCCTCTCAAATTTCCTGCGCCCACGACGGATAGGGACCGAACTGTCTCACGACGTTCTGAACCCAGCTCGCGTACCGCTTTAATGGGCGAACAGCCCAACCCTTGGGACCGACTACAGCCCCAGGATGCGATGAGCCGACATCGAGGTGCCAAACCTCCCCGTC
>NZ_CP158866.1:0-10000 GCF_050990905.1 Falsibacillus pallidus | reverse complement strand
CCGTTATCATCTCCAGTACTTTAAATGGAGATTGCTTGCTTCGATAGGCGCGCTCGGAAGTCATGGCGTGATACACATCCGCTACGGCAATGATTCTCGACATCATATGAATCTTGTCTGCTTTTTCTCCTCCTGGATAGCCGGTGCCGTCCAGTCTCTCATGATGTTGATAGATTGCCAGTTTTATTTCAGGTTTCAAAAGCGGAGAGTCTTTTACCATCTTGTAGCTGTTAAGAGTATGTTCCCTGATTTCTTGGAACTCCCATTGACTGAGGCTTTTCTTTTCCAATATTGATGCCCTGGTCCTTGCCATCCCGCAGTCGCTGAGCATGCCTCCTAAAGCTGCCTGGTTATAGACGCCTACATCATAGCCCAGTTTTTTTGCCAGCATTCCGCTTATGAGGCCGACTGCGACGGAATGATGATAGAGGTAGTCCTTAGGATTGGAATAATGCCGGATGGTATGAAGGTTTTCAGGTGATTCGATTACCTTTTTCAAAAGGGGCATGATGATGGATCTGACTTTCATAAAGTCAACAGCTCCACCAGACTGCCATTTGGTGAATTCTTGCTTGAATTCACTGATTGCCTTCAAATAGGATTCTGTAAACGACAACGGTATTGCTTCTATCTTTTGATCTTCTGTATCTTCTACTGTTGTCTGTGGTTTGAATAGTGTTCCGTCTACTAAAGTTCGTTCCACTTCAACCGAATCTATTGAAAATCTTTTTAGTACATCCAAGTGAATAGGATTCAAGACTGTCTTTTTCGGTACTAAAGGGTAAACCGTCATGCCAGTGACATCCTTTTGCAGGATGCAGCCTTCTTGTAATTCAGAAACTTTGACCCTCATTTTCCCCACCCCATGTTGTCCTATTTTCCGTCCGCAGAAATTTCTACATCAGTTAGTTTATTTTACCAAATAATTTCTTTTGATTAAATGACCCTGCTGAATTTTTTCTCCATTCAAAAATCTGTTTCCGTAAACATTGTTGTTAAAATCTTAATGCCGATTTTAACGTGATAATACTTTTTTGCGCGTTGAAAGGGAGTATCCAGGCTCTTTTCCAGCTAAATTTCCTGCATAGATTGCATAAGTTACCGCATTTTAATGGCTAAAGTAGCAAACTTTGAGAAAAGAGCCTTAAAAAAGCAAAAAGGCCCGGGAATAATCCCAGGCCTTGTTCAGTGCTGTTTATTCTTCTGTAGAATCGTCGCTTTGTGTGTCTTCCTCAACAGAGTCGCTTTCTTGTTCTAAAGCGTCCTCTGGAACTGATGCACCTTCATGTTCTGAAGCTTCTTCCTCAGGTTCAGCATGCTCAGCGTCTTCTTCTTTCTCGACTTTCGCCACTGTCGCTACGTAGCCTTCTTCATCCAATCGGATTAGGCGTACACCTTGCGTATTTCTTCCCATTGTGGAAATATCGCCGACTGCCATCCGGATCAAGACGCCGTTTGCTGTGATAAGCATCAGGTCCTCTTCCCCAGATACAGTCTTCACAGCAACTACTGCACCGTTCTTGTCAGTGATGTTGCAGGTCTTCAATCCTTTACCTCCGCGGGTCTGGATGCGGTATTCCTCTGCAGGGGTACGTTTTCCATAGCCGTTTTTGGTTACGATCAGGACATCACTGTCGTCTTCGAGGATTTCCATTCCGACTACTTCATCATCTTCTACAAGGTTAATTCCTTTTACCCCGGTTGCCGTACGTCCCATAGAGCGGACATTGGTTTCAGGGAAACGGATCAGCAGTCCGTTTTTCGTACCGATGATCATGTCTTTGCTTCCGTCCGTCAATTTAACGGAGATCAATTCATCCTCTTCGCGGATGTTGATGGCGATCAGTCCGTTTGTCCGGATGTTCGCAAAGTCGCTGACAGGGGTACGTTTAGAGATACCTTGCTTAGTCGTGAAGAATAAGAACCAGTCTTCGTTGAATTCTTCTACACGGATAATCGTATTGATCACTTCATCCTGGCCGATTCCAAGCATATTGATGATTGGGATCCCTTTTGCCGTTCGGCTGTACTCAGGGATTTCGTATCCTTTTGCTTTATAAACCTTCCCTTTGTTGGAGAAGAATAGGATCGTATCGTGGGTGGATGTGGTCAACAAATGTTCGACGAAATCATTTTCATTTGTGCCCATGCCTTGGACTCCTCTTCCGCCACGTTTTTGGCTGCGGTAAGTAGAAAGAGGCAATCGCTTGATATAGCCATTATGTGTAAGGGTGACAACGATGTTTTCCCTTGGAATCAAGTCTTCGTCTTCGATTTGATCCAAGCCGCTCGCTGTAATTTCTGTACGGCGGGTATCGTTGAAACGGTCTTTGATTTCTTCAAGCTCTTCACGGATGATTTCAAGGACTTTCTCCTCGTCAGCCAGAATCGCTCTCAATTCAGCAATCAACTGCACAAGGCTGTTGTATTCCTCTTCGATTTTTTCGCGCTCCAAACCTGTTAAACGCTGAAGGCGCATATCGAGGATGGCCTGTGCCTGCTTCTCTGACAGGGAGAATTGCTCCATCAATCCTTGACGGGCGATTTCAGTCGTCTGGGATCCCCTGATCAAGGCAATGATCTGGTCAATATGATCAAGTGCAATGCGGAGACCTTCTAAGATGTGGGCACGCGCCTCTGCCTTTTTCAATTCGAATTCAGTTCTTCTTCGGATGATGACCTTTTGGTGATCCAAATAGTGGACAAGGCCCTGTTTTAAATTCAATACCTTCGGCTGTCCATCGACCAATGCCAGAAGGTTGATACCGAAGCTCGTCTGAAGGGCCGTCTGTTTATAAAGGTTGTTCAAGATGACATTGGCGTTCGCATCTCTTCTGACTTCAATGACGACGCGCATTCCGTTGCGGTCAGATTCATCACGGAGGTCTGTGATGCCGTCGATCTTTTTATCGCGGACAAGCTCGGCGATTTTCTCGATCAGCTTCGCTTTGTTTACTTGGTAAGGCAATTCGTGAACCAGGATGGTTTCTTTGCCGTTAGCTTTTTGTTCGATTTCTACTTTGGCCCTTAATGTAATGGACCCTTTGCCGGATTCGTAGGCGCGTCGGATGCCGCTGCGTCCCATGATCAATCCCGCTGTCGGGAAATCCGGGCCAGGAATGATATCCATCAGTTCCTGTATAGTGATTTCAGGATCTTTACTGACTGCAAGGACACCGTCAATAACCTCTCCAAGCTGATGCGGAGGGATATTGGTCGCCATCCCTACAGCAATCCCAGAAGAACCATTCACCAGAAGGTTAGGGAATCTGGAAGGAAGAACAACCGGCTCCCGCTCTGATCCATCATAGTTGTCTTTATAATCGATCGTATCTTTGTTGATATCGCGGATGAGCTCCATTGAAATCTTGGACATGCGCGCTTCTGTGTAACGCATGGCAGCAGCTGCATCTCCATCGACAGATCCGAAGTTTCCGTGGCCGTCGACCAGCATGTAGCGGTAGTTGAAGTCCTGTGCCATCCTGACCATGGTGTCATAAACGGCGGAATCCCCGTGCGGGTGATACTTCCCGATTACTTCACCGACGATGCGGGCAGATTTCTTATATGGCTTGTCCGAAGTCATGCCCAAATCGTTCATGGCGTATAGAATGCGTCGGTGGACCGGCTTCAATCCATCGCGGACATCCGGAAGGGCGCGGGATACGATAACGCTCATTGCGTAGTCCAGGAAGGAAGAACGCATTTCCTGGCTTATATTAATCTCGTTTACTCTGGAATTAGGTGTTTCTGCCATAATAGTGACCTCCTTTGCTTAAGAAAATAAGCATATCCCTCTTTCTCTCTGAAAGATGGGATTCAGTGATATGTAAACGCAGGATAGACCTTTTATCTATCCTGCCGTTCGGATTAAATATCCAAGTTCTTTACATAAAGTGCATTTTCTTCGATGAAATTCCTGCGGGGCTCTACTTTATCCCCCATGAGGATTTCGAACGTTTCATCCGCTTCGATTGCATCTTCAAGGCTTACTTGCAGCAGGGTGCGTGATTCCGGATCCATTGTGGTCTCCCATAATTGTTCAGGATTCATTTCCCCCAGACCTTTGTAGCGCTGGATGCCTGGTTTTGGCTGGGCAGGCAGCTCTGCAAGAATCGCTTCCAGCTGGCGATCGTTGTAGGCATATTCAATCTTTTTGCCCTGCTGGATTTTATACAATGGCGGCTGGGCGATGTAAATATAGCCTGCTTCGATGATCTGGCGCATGTAGCGGTAGAAGAATGTCAAAAGCAATGTACGGATGTGGGCACCGTCGACGTCGGCATCGGTCATGATGACAATTTTATGATACCTTGCTTTACTGATGTCGAAATCTTCGCTGATCCCCGTTCCAAGCGCCGTGATGATGGCACGGACTTCGTTGTTGGAAAGGATCTTGTCTAGACGCGCTTTTTCAACGTTGATGATTTTTCCCCTTAGAGGCAGGATTGCCTGGAAGTGGCGGCTTCTTCCCTGCTTAGCGGAACCGCCTGCAGAGTCACCCTCAACGACATACAATTCGCTGATGGATGGATCCTTCGACGAACAATCCGCCAATTTCCCAGGAAGGCTTGAAATCTCAAGTGCACTTTTCCGTCTCGTCAATTCGCGTGCTTTTTTCGCTGCAAGACGGGCGCGCGCAGCCATCAATCCTTTTTCGACGACTTTGCGTCCGACACTTGGGTTTTCCAGCATGAATTTCTCGAACTGCTCAGAGAAGACAGCATCCGTAATGGTTCTGACCTCAGAATTGCCAAGTTTCGTCTTCGTCTGGCCTTCGAACTGCGGATCTGGATGCTTTATTGAGACAATCGCTGTGATTCCTTCCCGTACGTCTTCCCCTGAAAGATTGGAATCTGCGTCTTTGAAAATATTATTTTTACGGGCGTAATCGTTGATGACGCGCGTCAATGCTGTTTTGAAGCCTGATTCATGCGTTCCGCCCTCATACGTATGGATATTGTTGGCGAAAGAATAAATACTGCTTGTGAATCCATCGTTATATTGAAGGGAGATTTCAATCGAGATGCCTTCTTTTTCACCTTCCATGTAGATAGGCTCTTCATGGATGACATCCTTCGTCCTGTTCAAATGCTCTACATAGGACTTGATTCCGCCTTCGTAATGATATTCATTGCGTTTTGGCTCTTCACCGCGCTTATCTTCAATGGCAATCATGATGCCTCTGTTCAGGAAAGCAAGTTCCCTGATGCGGTTCGCCAATGTATCAAATTCATAGACGGTCGTTTCCGTGAAGATCTCAGGATCTGGTTTGAAATGGGTGATCGTTCCGGTTGTATCCGTATCTCCGATGATTTTCAAATCGAATGATGGAACGCCGCGCTCAAATTTTTGATAATGGATCTTGCCGTCGCGGTGAACGTAGACTTCCAGTTCAGTAGACAAGGCGTTAACAACAGATGCCCCTACACCATGAAGCCCTCCGGAAACTTTGTAGCCTCCGCCGCCGAATTTACCGCCGGCATGCAGGACAGTCATGATGACTTCGACTGCAGGCCTTCCCATTTTTTCATGGATCCCAACCGGAATCCCGCGTCCATTATCCTTGACCGTAATGGAATTATCTTTCTCGATGGTAACAGTTATCTCATCACAGTAGCCTGCCAGTGCTTCATCTATACTATTATCGACAATTTCCCATACCAAGTGGTGGAGCCCTCTTCCGCTTGTTGAACCGATATACATACCTGGTCGTTTGCGGACAGCTTCAAGACCCTCGAGCACCTGTATCTGATTTTCATCATAGGATTGTTCTTGGATTTCTTTTTGATCCATGGCCACTAATTTCCACCTGCACTTTCTCAAAGCTTCTTTGCATCTATATAAATCCAGAATTCCGGTTTACCGTTTCTGCCGGTCTGGCCTATTTCTTTATTGGAGTCCCTTTATGGATTGAACTGCCGGTTCCCTTTCGTCGACCTTTTCTTCAATGTCGTAGAGGCAAGGGGCGAAAGATAGATTTCTTTATTCGTAATCACAAGGGATTTAAAGGCGTTCTTCGCGAGGTTTTGGACCATTTTTTCTTTTTGCTGAAGAAATTGTTTTATATCCTCGGAAGCTTGGACAGAATTCTTATCAAGTATTGCGATGATCTCATCCGTCCTGACCATCACATCTTCCCCTACATGTACATACATTCCATTCACCTCATTTGACCTGTTCCATTTTACCCGATGTAACAGAGAATGCAGCCGCTTCCCTCAAGGTTTGATGATCGATTCCGTCGACGCTTGTCGTGGTGACGAACGTCTGGACTTTGCCTTGGATGGTATTCAATAAATGGCTCTGCCGGTAATCATCCAATTCGGAAAGGACATCATCCAGGAGGAGAATCGGGTATTCGCCGATTTCTTCGTGTATCAGTTCGATTTCCGCCAGTTTGAGTGACAGGGCAGTCGTCCTTTGCTGGCCTTGTGAACCAAATGTCTGGACATCGCGGTCATTGACAAAGAATTGAAGGTCATCCCTATGGGGACCGACGAGTGTCACACCCCTGTCGATTTCGCGCTTTCGAACAGACGCGAATTTCTCTTCAAATATCTTTACCATTGTCGACCAATCCTGGTCTTCTGATACATCAAGGGACGGTTTATAATGAATTTTCAATGTTTCGAGATTCCTTGATATGCCTGAATGGATCGGCTTCGCCCATTCTTCGAGCAAATGGATGAATTCGAACCGCTTCGCTGTGATTTTGGCCGCGACTTGAATGAATTGATCAGTCAAAACATCCAGCATCGTTTCATCTTTTTGCTTTTGCATCTGCATTGCTTTCAGATAATGGTTCCTCTGCTGGAGAATCTTTTGATACTGGCTCATATCATGTAAATAAACAGGTGAAACCTGGCCAATTTCCATGTCAATAAAACGCCGTCTCACCTGTGGGCTTCCTTTTACTAAATGAAGATCTTCAGGTGCAAACATAACGACGTTCATGTTTCCGACATATTGGCTCAGCTTCTGCTGTTCTATATGATTGCTTTTTGCTTTTTTCCCTTTTTTGGAAATAACGAGCTCCAAGGGCAGGGAAGTATTCTTTTTTTGAATCCTCCCTTTTATTTTAGCATATTCCTCATCCCAGCGGATTAAATCTTTATCATTTGATGTCCGGTGGGATTTCGCCATGGCTAAAACATAGATGGCTTCCATCACATTCGTCTTTCCTTGGGCATTTTCGCCGAGGATCACGTTCACTTTGTTCTCGAATGCTGCCTCCAGGGATTCATAGTTTCGATAATTTTTAAGCTGTAAATCTTTAATATACATAGGGTTACATCCTTTAGATTTACTCAGTCACAACAAAAGTTCCAACGTCCGGAATTTCAATCTGATCCCCGGCACGAAGTTTTCTTCCCCTCCGCTGATCCTGTTCACCATTGACATAAACTTCGTATTCACTCAAAAACCATTTTGCCATTCCGCCAGACTGAATGACATCGGCAAGCTTCAGGAATTGTCCAAGTGTAATATACTCCGTATCAATCTTGATTTGATTCTCCACGATCTCACTCTTTTCTTCATAGTCTCTAAACATTTATTTTACTAGATGTTGGGCCCTAATACAAAGGGGCCTCCGAAAAAGAAAAAGCCCGACCATAAAAGTCGAGCTTTGTGCAAGCTGTGATCAATAAGTACGGACTGGAAGAATCAATTGCAGGATGGAATCGTCTTGTACAGGGCGGATGATGAACGGTCTCATCGCTCCTGTAAAATCGACCCTGATCTCTGTGCCTTCAAGTGCTTTTAAAGCATCCATCATATATTTCGCACTGAAAGAAATCTTCAATTCTTCCCCCTCGATGGATTGGGATTGTACTTGTTCGATAACCTTCCCGATCTCAGGAGAATTGGAGGAAACCTCAATGATTCCTTCTTCAAGCGTGCTTAATTTCACGACGTTGTTTCTTCCTTCTCTCGCTAATAAAGAAGCACGGTCGATTGCCTGCAAGAATTCTTTGGCTGTCAAAACCAGTTCTGTTTTGCTTTCTGAAGGAATCAAGCGGGATGTATCCGGATAATTACCCTCAAGCAGTCTTGAGAAGAATAATAGGTGCTTTGCTTTGAACAATACTTGATTCTCCGTAATGACAATCTCAACCGGTTCATTTGTTTCATCAAGAATTTTGCTTAGTTCATTCAAGCTCTTCCCTGGGATGACCACATTGTAATGCGCATCATTTTCCGTTTCGATTGCTGCTTTTCTCATCGCGAGCCTGTGGCTGTCTGTTGCAGTACAGATCAATTGTCCAGTTTCAACCTTCCAGTTTACACCTGTCAAGATCGGGCGTGTTTCTGAGGTGGACACTGCGAATACAGTCTGCCTTACAAGATTTTTCAATAGGTCAGCAGGAATTTTGAAAACCTGTTCTTCAGAGAGTTCCGGAAGATGTGGATATTCATCCGGGTCCAGCCCATTCAAATTGAATTCGGCTTTTCCTGAACGAATCGTGGTCTGAAGATTGCTTCCTACCTCGATTTCTACTGTATCCTTCGGCAATTTTTTAACGATTTCGCTGAAAAACTTAGCTTGGAGAACGATTCCGCCAGTTTGTTTCACTTCAACGATTTCATCGCCTTCTTCCTCTTTTGGAATGAACGATTCGATTGAAATATCAGAGTCGCTTCCTGTCAGCGTTACTCCCTCTTCTGCAGCAATGATTTTAATCCCCGTTAAAATTGGGATGGTCGTTCTTGAAGTGACGGCTTTCATTACATCCTGAACGCTTTGGACTAATCGATCGCGCTGAATGATAAATTTCATTTTATTTTCCTCCCGAAAGCATAGTCTCCTGACTAGGGACATATATTATTAATTTATTTTAAAAATATAGTAGAAGTAATAGTAGGGCCTGTAGATATGTGGATAACTCATCTCAACGAAAGTAAATACAGCCTATCCACATGTGGACAGACTGTGTGTAAATGAGTCGGACTTATTCACAGTTTCCCATCGAAGGATGAATTAATTCCTAAGCATATCATGTAATTCTTTAATTCTTCTTTCCATTTGAGAATCAGACTGAATCATCTTTGATATCTTTTCATGGGCATGGATGACGGTCGTATGGTCGCGTCCCCCAAATTCCTCACCGATTTTAGGCAGCGAAAAATCAGTCAATTCACGCGATAGATACATCGCAATCTGCCTTGGGAATGCTACGGATTTTGTCCTCTTTTTTGCTTTAAAATCTTCCAGCTTCACGCTGTACTGTTCGCCGACGATCCGCTGAATGTCAAGAATCGTTATGACTCTAGGCTTTGAGCTTGGGATGATATCCTTTAAGGCCTCTGCTGCCAAATCTGCATTGATATCTTTATTAATTAAGGATGAATAAGCAACAACACGAATAAGTGCACCTTCAAGTTCTCGAATATTGGTATCGATTTGATTCGCAATATACAGCATGACTTCATTAGGAATATCTAGTCCCTCTGCTTTTGCCTTTTTACGGAGGATGGCGATCCTCGTCTCCAGATCAGGCGGAGTGATGTCTGTTATCAATCCCCATTCAAAGCGGGAGCGCAGCCTGTCTTCAAGTGTCGGAATCTCTTTTGGAGGCCGGTCACTGGAAATGACGATTTGCTTGCTTTCTTCATGGAGCGTATTGAATGTATGGAAAAATTCTTCCTGGGTCTGTTCTTTTCCAGCCAAGAATTGAATATCGTCTATAAGAAGTACATCAACGTTGCGGTATTTATTCCTAAAATCTACGGCTTTATTATCGCGGATTGAATTGATGAATTCATTCGTGAATTTTTCAGATGACAAATAAACCACTTTGGCCGCTGGATTGTGCTCCACGACATAATGTCCGATGGCGTGCATCAAGTGGGTCTTGCCCAGTCCTACTCCCCCATAGATGAACAGCGGGTTATATGCTTTAGCCGGCGCTTCTGCAACAGCAAGCGATGCTGCATGCGCAAAACGGTTCCCGGATCCAATGACGAACGTGTCGAACGTATATTTCGGATTGAGCAT